>DATBBD010000343.1:0-11001 GCA_036271175.1 Polyangiaceae bacterium
CAAGGCGTCGTACGATCTCTACTTCAACCTCGGCGAGGTCTATTTCTATCACCTCGGCGAAGAGGCGAAGGCCGCGGACGCCTATCTCGCCGCGGTGCGCGTACGACCCGGTGGCGAGCTCTCTCGCGACGCGCTCTACAATGCCCTCTCCGCGCTCGAGACGCTTCGCGAAAAAGAATTCGCTCAGACGAAGCAGGCCGGAAAAAAACAGGAAGAGACGCCGACCGACAAGCGGCTCACCGACGCGATGGAGCTCTACGTGAAGACGTACCCGGGGGACAAGGAGATCCCCGAGCTGCTCTTCCGCCAGGGAAAGCTCTATTACGACTACGAAGTGTTCGACCCCGCCGTCCGGCAATGGGGGCTCTTGCTCGAGAAGTATCCGAACAGTTCGTTCGCCGTCGGCGCGGGCGAGCTCATTCTCGACTCGTTCAACAAGAGCAAGGACTACGACAACATCGAGACCTGGGCGCGACGGTTGAAAACCGCGCCGGCGTTCCAGTCGCAAGCGCAACAAGCCCGGCTCGATACGTTGATCGTGCAGGCGGTGTTCAAGCAAGGCGAAGTGCTCGGCCAGAAAGGCGATCACGCCGCGGCCGCAGCCGCGTACCTGCGCGCGGCGCGTGAATTCCCGCGCGAACCGCGCGCCGCGCAAGCCGCGGTCAACGCCGAGATCGAGGGGCAACGCGGCGGCGATTTCGACACGTTGCACGCCGCTGCGGATCTGCTCGTCAAGAACCACTCCGATCGCGAAGAAGCCGCGCAAGGCGTCTGGATCGCGGCGACGGCGTATCAATCGGTCGGCTTGTTCTCCGAGGCCGCCGATTATCACCAGGCGATCGCCGAGAAGTGGCCGAAGTCCGAGCACGGCAAGGACGCCGCGTACAACGCCGTGCTCCTTCGCGTGGCCGTCGGCGAGCACGACCGGGCGATCCAGGCCGGCAACGAATACCGGCGGAACTATCCGCGCGGCGACGACGCCGACGAAGTGGCGTTTCTCATGGGAAAAGCCCACGAAAAAGCCGGAAAATGGAAGGACGCCGAGCTCCTTTACGCGAGCTACTCGCAGACGGCGAAGAGCGCGTCGAGCCGTATCGAGGCGTTGGTTCGGCTCGCGACGGTGCGTCTCCGTCTCGCCGACGAACGCGGCGCCGATGCCGCGCTCGATCGCGCGATGCAGGCGTATCGCACGTACAAGCGGACGCTCGACGACCAGGGCAAATACTTCGCCGCCAAAGCGCATTACATGCAGGGTGAAAGCGCGCTCGCCGATTTCGACAAGATCAAGATCGAGGGCGAAGTCGAGCAGCTCAAGACGCGGCTCAAGAAGAAGAGCGAACTCTTGAAGCGGGCCGCCGACACGTTCCTCGAGACGGCCGAGATGGGCGTCGCCGAGTGGACGACCGCGTCGCTCTATCAAATCGGCGTGACGTACGAGTCGTTTTCCAAGGCGCTCCTCGATTCGCCGCCGCCGCCGAGCTTGAACGCGGAGCAGAAGGACCTTTACGCGCAACAGATCGACGAATTCGTCGTTCCGATCGAAGAGAAGAGCCTCGAGGCGTACGAGAGCGGCTGGCAAAAGGCGATCGAGCTCGGCATTTTCAATCAGTGGACGGCGAAGATGCGGGAGGCGCTCGGCCGCCTGAACACCGAGCTCTACCCGCCGCTGAAAGAGATCGGGTTCGAGGTGAAATCGCGCGGGGCCGAGCCGCTCCCGCCGCTCATCGATGCGACGCGGCGCACGAAAGACGGCCGGAGTCAGCCGTATCTCGTGCCCTCTGGCGCACCGGCCGCACCGAGTGCGCCGAGCTCGTCAGCGCCGTCCGCGCCGGGGGGACACGCCGCGACGTCCGGCAACTCCGGTGGACACGCCGCTCGCCCGACCGCCGGCGAATCGGCGGGGAGAACGGGCTGATGCGCGCGCGCTTCGATTTATTGGGGGGCGCCTTCATCGCCGTGGCCGTCGCAGGCTGCGGCGCGTCGCACAAGAAGGTGGAAGCGCCGGCGCTCGCTCAAGCGAACACCGAAGCGCTCGGCACGATGGTCCAGAGCGTCGAGGCCGAGAAGCAAAGCGACCGCGATCGCGCGATCACCTTGCTACGCCAGGCGATCGCGAAAGATCCGTCGCTCTGGGAAGCTCATTACAATCTCGGCGTTCTGCTCGCGCGAAAGAACGACCTCGCCGGCGCGGAGCCCGAGCTCGCAAAGGCCGCGGAGCTCGCGCCCAACGCCGAGGACGTCGCCCTCGCGCTCGGTGAAGTCCGGCGCCGACGCGGCGATCCGGCCGCGGCCGCCGACGGGCTCGCCGCGTTCGTCAGGTCGTTCCCCGACGCGATCGCGTCGCGCATGGCGCTCGTCGCGGCGCTCCGCGAAAGCGGGCGGCTCGACGAGGCGATCAAAAACGCGACCGAGCTCTTGAAGCGTCGTCCGAACGACCCCGTCGCGCTCTCGGCGCTCGCGCTCGCTCACGTCGACAAGGGCGAGATGGACGCCGCCGAGCTTCTCAGTACCGAAGCGCTGAAGGGCGACAAAAAGACCGCCGTCGCCGAGCGCACGGCGGCGCTCGTCGCGCTGAAGCGCGGCGACGACGCGATCGCGTTCCAGCACTTCGTGAGTGCCTCCGAGCTCGACCCGAAGGACATCACCGCGCGGTTGAACATGGGCGTCGTGCTGCTCCAGGCCGGCGTCTATCCGCGTGCGGAAAAGGAATTTCGCGCCGTACGCGACGTCGAGCCGGAAAACGACGACGCCGCGATCGGGCTCGCCGCGGCGCTCCGGGGGCAGGGCAAGCGCGAGAGCCAAGCGCCGTATCGCGAGGCGGAAAAGATCCTCAAGGACGTCCTCGATCGCGAGCCGCACGACCTTTCGGCGATGTTCAACCTCGCGGTGCTCTACGAGGATTTTCTGGCGCGACCGAGCGACGCGCGCCCCTTGCTCGAACGATTCCTCGACGAAGCGCCGGACAAGCACCCCGCCCGTCCGCTCGCCGAAAAATACCTCGCCGGCGACAAGGCCGCCGCTGCGACGCCCGACACGGGAGCGGCGCCCGCCGCCACCAAAAAGCCGCCGAAGTCCGCACCGGCAAAAAAATAAAGGCGCGCTTCTCGGCTTCAGACCATCGCCGCGACGAGGGCGATCGCGAGACCGACCGCGCCGACGAGGACCGAGGCGCCGGTGACGATCGCGGCGAGGGTGATCGCGCGGCCGGCTTTGACCTCGGTGAGCTCGCGCGCGCGGCGGAGATACGCGCGCGTCGCAAAGCGCGGGATGCGAACGGCGGCGCGGAGCTCGCGGGCCGCGCTGCGAACTCCACCGGAGAAACAGCCCGCGACGAACCCGAACGGCGACGTGATGAGGTCCCAGCCACACGAGTAGAGCGCGTAGCGCAGACAATGACTCACGCGCGGCGGCGCGCCTTGCAGCCGGAGGCCGAGCTCGAGGCTCGCAGCCCAGAGGACGTGCAATCCGACCATCATGATGGCCAGAACCGGGATCGCGATGGCCATCGCGGCCGTGACGCGCTGCCGTTCGTCGCCGTTCGAGAGGATCGATTCGACGAACTCCGGAACGAACAAGTAAACGAGCGGAAACCAACCGACGGCGAGGCTCGCGATGGCGAGCAGCTCGCACGAAAACGCGAAGCCGAACGCCGCGCCGACGCTGCCGTCGTCGAGCCCGCCGAAGAAGGCTTCGCCGTCGAGCGTCGCCAGTTCTGCCGTTTGCCAGAGCCGCCGCCACATCGGCACGGCTCGGCGCTCCCACGGCGTGCCGGTCGCCGGGCGAACGTCGTCGAGGGTCGGGCAACCGGCGCAATCGGTTTTGCCGCAGACCGCGCAGAGAACGGCGGCCGGGACGTCGACGTCGTCGGGGGGCCGGCTCGAAGGCGCGCTCCGTTCGGTGATCGCGCCATCCATAAGTAGTCGCTAGCATGGCGTTCGCGGACCCGCGAATCGGCACCGGGTTTTTGCCGACAATCACGGGGTCGCCGAAGACCCGGTGATACGCTCCACCGGCCCGGCTCACATGAACGACGACGCTCTGAACACCCCACCTCGCGAACGGCGCATCTTCGCGAACCGCACCTTGAACCTTCGCGCGATCGAAGCCGTGGGCTTCGATATGGACTACACGCTCGTCCACTATCACGCCGATCGCTGGGAGGCGCGCGCCTACGAGCGCGCGAAGGCGTACCTCGCCGGCAAGGGGCTTCCGGTCGGGCACCTCGAATTCCAGAGCCGCGCCTTCACTCAGGGGCTGGTCGTCGATCGCCTGCTCGGCAACGTCGTCAAAGCGAACCGCTTCGGCTTCGTGAAGCGCGCCGCGCACGGCCTTCGCGCGCTCGACTTCGAGGAGCAGCGGATCGTCTACGCGCGAGTTCTCGTCGACCTATCGGAGCCGCGCTGGGAGTTCATGAACACGCTGTTCTCGCTCTCCGAGACCTGCTTGTACGCTCAGCTCGTCGAGCTGGTCGACGAGGGGAAGCTGCCGCCGGAGATCGGCTACGACGAGGTGTACCGTCTCGTTCGCGAGAGCATCGGGCACGTCCATGTCGAGGGCGAGCTGAAGCGCGACATCGCGCGCGACCCGGACAGGTTCGTGGTGCTCGACGAGGAGTTGCCGCTCGCGCTGCTCGACTTGAAGCACGCCGGGAAGAAGCTACTCGTCGTGACGAACTCGGAGTGGGACTACACCCGCGCGATGATGAGCTACGCCTTCGACCGGTTCTTGCCGGACGGCTCGTGGCGTAACCTCTTCGATGTCGTGATCGCCGGCGCGAGAAAACCGGAGTTTTTCACCGGGAACGCGCCGGCGCTGGTGCTCACCGGCGACGGCGACCTCTTCTCGCCGCACGTCGGCGCTTTGAAGACCGGCACGGTTTATTTAGGGGGCAACGCCCGGCTCGTCGAGGAGCTGCTCGGATGCCCCGGGGAGAAGATCCTCTACGTCGGCGACCACGTGTACTCCGACGTCAACGTGACGAAGAATCTCTTGCGCTGGAGAACGGCGCTCGTGCTCAGGGATCTCGAGGCGGAGCTCCTGGCCATCGAGGCGTTCGAGGACGATCAGGCCGAGCTCGACCGTCTGATGAGCGAAAAAGAGCGGCTCGAGTTCACGTATAGCCAGCTCCGTCTCGGGCTCCAGCGGAGCGAGGCGGGATACGGACCGCCGGCCGCGCGCTCGCCGTCGCAAGCGCGCCGCCTCATGACCGAGCTCCGCGCGACACTTCGTGAACTCGACGACCGCATCTCGCCGCTCTCGCGACGCGCTGCGGAACTGTTCAACCCGAGCTGGGGCCCCCTCCTTCGGGCGGGCAACGACAAGAGTCATTTCGCGCGTCAAATCGAGCGTCATGCCGACGTGTACACGTCGCGCGTCGCGAACTTCCTCTTCGAAACGCCGTTCGCTTATTTGAGGTCGCCGCGGGGCACCCTGCCGCACGATCCGGCGTGATGCGTCGAATCCTGCGCGAGCAGGGCCGACGCGGCCGTTCCCTCGAACGCGCCGGCCGCCGGAGTTTGCTACCGGTTGTCCGACGGTCGGCTACAATCCCGGCCATGTTTCGCTTGCGAACGGCTTGGGTCGGCGCGGCCCTGTTCCTCGCGCTCTCCGGCGGGGTCTCGTGTTCCGACTCGAACGACGACGATCTCGGCACTGCGTGCCACAACATCGTCGTCGACTGCCACGTCGGAACGTCCGTGGGCGGCTGCATCGACGAGCTCGGTGATGCCGGCGGCGATTGCGTAGGCTGCTTGGCCGATCAGGGGTGTGACTACCCGACGTGCCAGCGCCTCGTCCAGGGCTGCCGCATCCCGCTCGACTTGCTGAAGGATTGACGCTCACCCACCGGCGCGACTGGTCGCGACGATCCGGTATGCGACGGCGATGCGCCGTCCGTGGTTCGTGTAGTCCCTCGGGCGATCGGCGACGAGGGTCGCGACGTCGCCCGCGCCGAGGCGAAGGACGTCACCCGCGGAGATCACCGCGATTTCGCCCGCTTCGACCGCGAAATACTCGCGCGCCCCCGAGCCGACGGCTCGCGAGCCGAACCGCGCGCCCGGCGCGAGCTCGACCCTTTCGAACTCCGTCGGCCGAATGTCGTCGGCGATGAGGCGGCGCACCGCCGCGCCTCGACGGCGTTTTTCGGGCAGCGACTTCGCTTTATGAAGCTGCGCTTCCGGAGTCGCGCTCACGAGCTCTTCGACGACCGCGCCGAGCGAGGCCGCGACTTTGAGCAGCACCGAGAGCGTCGGGTTGGCGACGCCGGACTCGAGATTCGCGATCGTCGGTCTCGGTACGCCGGAGGCGTCCGCGAGTTCTTTCTGGGTGAGGCCGCGCCTCTCGCGGAGACGCTTGATGTTGGTGGCGAGATTCGAAGACGCACGCTCGAGCATCACGGTGTGAAGAAGCGTACTGCTTTCGACAATGCATGACCAAGAAGTGGTGACGAACGATTCATGCTCGTGGCACGCTCGACGAAGTGATCGCGATTCCCGTCGTCGAACTTTCGAAATCACTCGCGCGATCTCTCTATGCGGGACATCCGTGGGTGTATCGCGAACACGTGCCGCCGCACTTCTCCGCTCCACGAGGAAGCTGGGTGAAAATCCAATCGGGACGTTTCACCGCGTTCGCGTTGTTCGATCCGGAGTCTGCGCTCGCGCTGCGCATCTATTCGCGCACCCGCGTGCCCGACGCGGAATGGATCGCCGAGCGCGTGCGCGCCGCGCTCCGACTTCGCGAGCTGATGGGCGTGACCGCGCACGCATCTGCTTATCGTTGGATCGCGGGAGAAGGGGATGGTCTCGGCGGCCTGACCGTCGATCGCTACGGCGCGTACGCCGTCGTCGGCGTCGATGGTGAAGCGCTCGAGTCGCTCGTCCCCTGGCTCGTGGAGGCGCTGCGGAAGAGTGCACCGCTGCTCGGTGTGCTGCGCCGGCGGCGGGGCGCCGCCCACGACAAGATCGAGGCGCTCTGGGGCCGGGCTCCGCCTCGGGATCTGGTCGTCGAAGAACACGGCCTCCGGTTCCGGGCCAACCTGTACGAGGGCCAAAAGACAGGCCTTTTCCTCGATCAACGCGACAATCGGAGGTTCGTGGAGACCGTCTCCACCGATAAGCGCGTCCTGAACCTGTTCGGGTACACCGGCGCGTTCTCGGTTTACGCGGCGCGGGGCGGCGCGACGTCGGTCACGACGGTCGACGTCGCCGAAGACGCCATCGCCGACGCGCGGGAGAATTTCGGGCTGAACGGCTTCGACGCGGACGCCCATGACTTCAACGCGGCCGACGTGTTCGATTATTTGAAAGAAGCAGGGGCGCGCTCGGCGTCGTTCGACGTCGTGGTCTCGGATCCGCCGAGCTTCGCGAGGAGTCGCGCCCAGCGCGAGCGCGCCGTGGAAGCGTATACGCGGTTGCACTCGGCCGCGCTCTCGGTCGTCGCTGCCGGGGGGCTCTACTGCGCGTCGAGTTGCACGACGCAGATCGGCGTCGACGCCTTTCGTGCCACCTTGGCATCGGGTGCCTCGAAGATCGGGCACTCCCTCCAGATCGTCCACGACGCGGGACATGCGGCAGACCATCCGGTGCTCGCCGGTCATCCCGAAGGTCGATACTTGAAGTTCATCGTCGCGAGAGTGCTTCCGCATGCGTGAGTGGATGCGCGTCGCGTCGCGTCGCAGGCGAGCGACGTTCTTCGTCGCAGCGTCGGGTCTCGTCGCGGCGTGCCACACTTATTCGCGCGAGTCGCCTCCTCTATTGGGAACGAGCGCGCCGAGTGCCGTCGTTCCTTCGTCGCCGAGCGCACCCGCGTCATCGTCCGCAGGGGCTCTCGTCGCGACGCCCCGCGGCGGTGCGTCGCCGGAGCCGGTTCTCGTCGTCAGCGATCCGGTCGTGCTCGGCACGCTCGAAGCGGCGGGTCTCGATTTCGGAACCCAGGTCGTGGGCGCATCCGGCAACGCGACGGCGTCACTTCATGAACATCCCGGGTTCGTCACGATTACCGACGCGCTCGCGTCCGATCTCGCCGCCGATCGACGGCTCGATCCCGCCGCGGGCGTCGGCATGCGGTTCGCTCACCGGCAATTCGATCCGCGTTGGCTCGACGCGAAGGAGACGCGGTTCGACCTGGTGTTCGTCGTGAATCGACTCGACCGGCGGCCGTTTTCGCCGGGAACCTGCGGCGAAGTCCGATTCATTTATCGCCTTGCCTATAGAACCGAGACCAAGACCGGACCGGTCGAGTCGCGGCTCCCGATGACGGCGAACGTCGTGTACTACGCGCCCGAGGCGCCCGGCGGTGGCTGTCGTGACGCGGCGCGAGCCTGGATGGCGCCCCACTTCTCGGCGCCGGAAGAAGAAGCATCGTGGCTCGTCTCCAGTGCGGGGCCACTTTCGGCAGCGCGACGGGCCGGCTTGAAGCCCAAGTCAGTCGAAGTGAATTTTCAGAGCGTCCGCTGGCCGTCGGCGGTTCGACCCGACATGGGCGGCCACGCCGAGTACGTGCTGCGCGTCTTCCACCAACTCGATCACGCGCCGTTTTTCGAGCCAGCGAGGCTCGAGAACACGGTCGACGTCGGTCGCCTGCGGCGCGATCGTCCGCTTCGCGACGCGCTCGTCGACTGGGTTCGCCAGCCCGACGTGCTCCGGGCGATCGACCAGGGAACGGCGGTGATCCCCGAGCAGTTCCTCGCCGAGCGTGCGATTTCGGTGTCGCCGCATGGTTTGTCGCGGCTCGCCAACCGTCCTTATGTCGCCGCGCTCGGCGACCAGGCGTTTCACGGCGTCGATCTGGCTCCGTATCGGACCATTCCGACCGAGCGAGGGCTCCTGCGACGTTTGGACGAGCTGACGTGCCCGGGTTGTCATCAGAGTCGGAGCCTCGCCGGGTTCCACCTCCTCGGCGTGGCGCCCGAAGCCGTCAGCGTGGATGCGATCGACGTCCCGATGTCCCCGCACTTTCATGCAGAGCTCACGCGACGCCAGCGCTACGCGACGGCGCTCGCCGAGGGGCGAGTTCCGGACGAACTCCGTCCGTTCGCGGAACACGGCGAAGGCGACGATCACGAAGGCGCGCATTGCGGCCTCGGCGACCCCGCCTTCGGCGCATGGAGCTGCGCGCCCGGGCTCCACTGCACGCGCGTGTCCGATCCCGACGTCGGCGAGTGTGTCCCGGACGGCGCGCCCACTGTCGGCGACGCTTGCGAGCCCACCAACGTGTCGAGCAACGTCGATGCGCATCGCGACGTCGCTCGCCCTGCCGGGCACGACGATTGCGCCAAAGGGTTGCTCTGCGAAGCCACCGCAGTCGGCTTTCCGAGCGGCATGTGCTCGGGAAGCTGCGACGGGCTCGCGGCCACCGCTCGCTGCGGCGGGATCCCCATTCTGACCGAGTTCAACGCCTGCCTCGCCGCGGGCGAATCGTTCGGTCGCTGCGTCGCCGCGCACACGCGGCCCGGCGCGCTCCGCGCTTGCGGGTTTCACGATCCGTGTCGCGACGACTACGTCTGTGCGCGCTCGCCCGTCGGCGGCGTCTGCATGCCACCGTATTTTCTGTTTCAGCTCCGAGTGGACGGCCACCCTATCTGAGCGCGGCACGAGGGATCACTTCGCAGGCTCGGCGTCGGCTTGTCGGTCCGCGTGCGCGGCGACGAAGGCCGGCAGCTCCGCGCACGCTCGCTCGATGGCGTGCAAGGTCGGGTAGCGACTCACATCGACGCCAACGCGCGCGGCCATGTGACACTGCGGGACGAGGCAGACGTCGGCGATCGACACCCGATCACCGACGGAGAACGTCCTCGCGGTTTCCTTCGTGAGCTCCTCGAGGGCGTCGAACCCGAGCGTGATCCAGTGCTTGACCCATGCTTTTTCGTCCGCGCCGAGCGTTTCGCGCACCCAGTTTTGGACCTTGGTGTTTTGCAACGGCTGAATGCCGGACACGATGAGGAGCGCAAGCTGCCGCGCGCGCGCACGCATCCACCGATCTTCGGGAAGTAGCGGGGGCGAGGGATGCATCTCCTCGAGAAATTCGAGGATGGCCATCGATTCGGCGAGCCGGTGCACGCGGCCAGCGTCGTCGACTTCGAGAACCGGCACGTGGCGCATTGGATTCAAGGCGCGAAATTCTGGTCGATGCTGCTCACCCCCGTCGCGAGTCAAATGGACAGGGGTGTATTCGTACGCGAGTCCCTTGTGCGCGAGCGCGATGCGCACGCGCCACGTCGCCGAGCTCCGCCAAAAACCGTAGAGACGCATTCCGCGAGCTTAACGCCGACGTCGCTCGCGTGTTGCTGTGAGTTTCCGCTGGGAGAGCGCGACGAGAAGCGCGATGAGTCGAATGGCCCTTGGTTCAGCTCGATTCGCTGACGCCATGACGCAACCCGTCGAACGCGTGGACCTCGAAGCTACGGGGCGTTCCTTCCGAACCTGCGAGCTTTCCGAGACGGCGAGCTTTCCGAGACGGCGAGCCCGTGAGGCCGCGAACCTCCGTGCCAGGCGCGCCCTGTTTACGACCGTCGCGGCGAGTATATTCGTTCGCGTATCGATGCGCGGGCGCGCGGCAGCGACGAAGCGCAGCGTGCGTCGTGCGTCGTGCGTCGTGCGTCGTGCGTCGTAAAGGATGAACGACGACCTCGGCGGGCTAACACTCTCGCGTGCGTGCGGTGTAATCTAGCGAGAGTGCGTACGCGTTGCTGGTTCGTGATTGCGGTGGGCGTGTGGGTCTCTGGATGCGGAGTCTCACCACCGGGAGATCTATTCGGTTCGAACGGCACTTCGTGCAGTCCCGGAATCACGAGCGCGTGCGTCGGCGACAACGCTTGCGCTGGTTTGCAAATCTGCGCGTCGAGTGGCACCCCCGGAAAATGCATGTGTCCGCCCGCGTCCGGCGGCGCGTCGAGTGTCGGCGGTGCCGTGAGCAGTGGTGGTTTTAGTGGCGCGAGTGGCGGCGTAGCCGGTGGTGGGAGCACGAACGGCGGCGAACCCGGTGCCGGCGGATCGCCAAGTG
>DATBBD010000344.1:0-3752 GCA_036271175.1 Polyangiaceae bacterium
CCAGCCTCGCCGACCCCATGAAGGTTCCGCGCGCGGATTCGAGATCGCGGACGAGAACGCGATCGGCTCGGAGAACGAAACGGACATGGGCTCGCGAGAGCTTGTCGTCTTCGATCGTCCAGTCGCAATCGCGCCCGCGACCGAGCCGCACGGACTCACCTTCGGTTGCGAGTTCGTGACGGGCG
Organism: Polyangiaceae bacterium; assembly: GCA_036271175.1. Classification (GTDB taxonomy): domain Bacteria; phylum Myxococcota_A; class Polyangia; order Polyangiales; family Polyangiaceae; genus DASZVB01. Next base: position 186 of record DATBBD010000344.1, read on the forward strand.
CCGATGTTGGAGCCCGCAACGACGACAATCTCCGGCGCGGTTCGGACGCGGTTTAGCGCCGCGAGAGCGAGCTCGGCCGTGCGCATCGGAACATTTGTCTCTTCGTACGCAACTTTCGCAACCGCCGGGCCGAAGAGGATTTGGTCGCCCGGAAGGAGGGCTCGCGCCTCGCCGTCCACGACCTTCACGTCATTCACCGTCACCTCACCGCTCTCTGCTCGGACGACGGTCCACTCGTCGCCCGGCTCGAGTCGCGCATGCTTCGCAGAAAGACCCGAAACGACCACGTCGCAGCCCTTGTCCGCGCCGATCGTCAACACGCGGTCGACGGGCACGCGTCGGTCATCGAGCACGAGGACGAGCGGCACAGACAGTTAGAGTATCATCGCCAACCGAGGGAGAAGGCCCGCGTGAGCGCACGTTTCGAGCACGACATCGGCGACCACATCACCGGCAAGCGCGGCGACTACCGCGTGAAGCAGCGGCTCGGCGCGGGCGGCATGGGCGCCTGCTACACCGTCGAGGATACCGACGCGCCGAGGCAGTACGTGCTGAAGACGATTCAGTCGCAGCTCGCCTCGAAGAAGAGCGCACTCGAAGCGTTCGAGCTCGAGGCACGCGGTCTGATCGCGCTCCACGCATGCCCCAACATCGTCCAGGCGTACCACCTCGATCAGACTCCGGCCGGTGTGCCCTTCTACTTGATGGAGGTGCTGAGTGGCCTCTCCGTGCGAGAGATGCTCCGTCGTCGGAAGTCGCTCCACATCGAGGCCGCGATCGGCATCGGCATCGGTATCGCGAAGGCGCTCGTCTTCGCACACGACAAAGAGGTCGTTCACTGCGATCTCAAACCGGACAACGTGTTCGTCGTGCGCAGCAGCGATGGACCGCTCGTGAAGCTCCTCGACTTCGGCGTCATGAAGGCCAAGCTCGTTCGCGCGGGTTACCAAGGCGCGGCCGGAACGCCCGCGTACATGGCGCCGGAGCAATTGCGCGGCGAGGAAGTCGACGCTCGCGCGGACATCTTCGCGTTCGCGTGCATCCTCTACGAGATCATCGCCGGCAAGCATCCGTTCGCGGACTTCGGCATCGACGAGAAGGGTGTGATGTCGCGGATCGATCAGAAGCCCGCAGGGCTCAACACGATCGCGAAGCACTTGAGCTGGAAGGTCGTGAACCCGCTCGACGAGCTACTCGAAAAGATGTTCGAGCCGCGACGCGACAAGCGCGTGAAGGACGCGTCGTACGTGCTGGTGAAACTGCACGAGCTCGAACGCGTCATGTCGCGCATGACGAAGGGCGATGTGCACGCGGCGACGACGAATCCGGGCGAGGTGCCGCAAGAGCTCATCGCGCAGATGACAGGCGTCGTCGACGAGGAAGCCGTCGCCGGAAAGACGGACCCGAATTTGGACTTGTCGAGCGAGCCCGAGCTCGCGGCGGCGGTCGCGCGGTCCGTGGATGACAGCACCGTCCCGCCGTCGGATTCGTTGCCCGAGCCGGACAAGAACCTTCCTTACTTGAAAACGGAGGCGGCGAACTCGTACGAGCGCGCAGAGAAGGCGGCGAAGCTTCTTCCCGAGGACGCGAAGAAGAAGGCATCGAGAAAAGCGAAAGTGGACGAGGGCATCGAGCTCACGTCGGGCGAGCGCGAATACGTCGACAATCTCGCGAAGCACGCCGAGAAGCGCGGCGACCAGATCGTCCTGCGCGGAAAACCTCGCCCGAAGGCCGCGGCGACTGTCGTCGAGGGCGACGACTATCACAAGCGCATGCGCATGAGCGAGCGCCCCTGGGCACTGCCGGTTTCCATGGCGATTGCAGCACTTCTCGCGGCCGCGTGCGTATTTGGCTACTACCTCTGGGTGCATCGATGAGTCGCAAATTGGGCCGCCCTTGCGAGCTGTCGCACCATGCGGGTGCCGCATGACCAAGAAGGTCGATACCGACCCCAATTTCCCGTCGGCGCCGTCGTCCGCGACTGAGCCCGACATCGACGGGCTGCTCGCCGATCTCGGCAAGCCGAAGCCGCTCGATCATAAGGAGAAGCTCGCTTCCTCCTCGGGGACCGACGCGGCCGAGTACCACGCGGAGGCGAGGAAGCCGCCGCAGCGCGCGGACCACAACACGTTTCCGAACGCACCCGTGATCGTGAGCCAGACGAACCCGGGTGTCGCGCCGCCGCCGAATGCGCTCAACGTCACGCCTGAAGAGCGCAAGCGCTTCGAAGCGGAGTTGGCAGCGCGCGAAAAGGATCGCGCGCGCTCGGAACGCGACGCGGAGACAGCGCCTCGCCGGACGGACCCACCCGGCGTGACGAGCGATCCGCCGATGCATGCCGTGTCGAGGCCGCTCATGGCCATCTTGCTTCTCGTGGTGATTGCGGCGGTGATCATTGGCGTCGCGATACGTACGAAGGCGACGTCGAGCACCGCGACGAGTGCATCGACCGCGACGACGTCGCCGTCCGCGACGCAGACGAGCACCACCACCACGACGGCGACCGTGACGCCGACGAACACAGCAACCGCCACGGCGACACAAACGAATCAGGTCGTCGCACCGACGACCGCACGCCCGACGGCAACGCACACGAACGTTGCGCCGACCGCGACGACTACTGCGACGGTCACGACGACGGCGACGTCTACGACGACGGGCGCTCCGCCCGACATCCGAGGCTCGAACTGAGAATGCGACGCGCTCTCGTCATCGCCGGACTTCTGCTCGCCACATCAACGGCGACCGCCCAGGACAACCGCGCCGAGTCCGATCGCTTGTTCAACGAAGGCATCGCGCTCTACGGCAAGAAAGACTTCGACGGCGCGCGCGGCAAGTTCGCCGATGCGTACGCGAAGTTCCCGAGCCCTAACGCGCTCTTCAACCTCGCGCGCACCGAGCAGCTCCTCGGCCGATGCTCGCTCGCGCTGCCCCATTATCGCGCGTACGTCGCGCTGCCCGAGAACCCTCGCATCACCGCGCAAAATCGCGTGGAGGCGAGGCAACGCACCGAGGAGTGTTTGAAGACGATCGGACGCGTGCAGATTCACGCGCCGGCCGCGGTGAACGTGAGCGTCGACGGACGGCCGATGCCGTGGGAGCCGGGCGACGTGCTCGAGGTCTCGCCGGGCGCGCACGTCGTCACATTGCAGAGCGGGACCGACTCGAAGCGTCGTGAGACGCAGTGCGACGGCGGCCAGGTCGTGACCATTTCGTGGGACGACGAGAAGGTCATCGTGAGCAACGGCAACCAGCCTCCAAAGACGGAGTCGTACCGCCCGGCGCTTGGATGGATTCTGCCGGGGGTTGTTGGTGGCGTTGGTCTCGTTGGACTCGGCCTCGGCGTGGGATTTGGCGTCGTCTCCTCGAACGCGGCGAGTGATGCGAAGGCGAGCGCATCGCCTGGAATCTGCGCGAATCCTTCGGCGCCAGCGTGTCAGACGTACCGGGGACACGCGAGCGACGCGAACTCAGCGGCGATCGTCTCGATCGTAGGGTATGTCGGTGGAGGCGTGTTGCTTGGGACGGCAATTGTCATGGCAATCGTGTGGCCGACGAAGACTCGTG
>DATBBD010000345.1:0-9906 GCA_036271175.1 Polyangiaceae bacterium
CGTCGGCCCATTGCCACGCGCCTTCGAGCGTGAATCCAACGCCGTCGCGCGACGAGAGTGCGTCGTCGGGCATCGGACGATCGACGGCCGCGGGCTCGGGCGGCGGAGGATCGGGGTCATGGACGATGAGTCGCCCCGCCGAGTCCGCGGGGATCCCTTCGGTCACGGCTTCGGCGGGGTGTCCACCGACGACGCCGGTGAGCTCGCCCGCAGAGGCAAGCGGAGCGGGCAAGAGGCCGGCGTTCGGGCTCGCCTCGGTCTTCGTCGTTTCGGACTTCTTTTTTTCGCTGCACGCGACCACGAGCGACACGATCGTCGCGGCGACCGCCAGCGAACGCATCATGGGCGCGCGATCCCGATCAAGTCTTTCGCGGCGAGCCCCCTCGTCTCGCAATATTCGCGCACGCCGTCGGCGATCTTCTTCGCCGCTGCGGGATCGGAGAAGTTCGCCGTGCCGACTTGCACTGCGGTCGCTCCCGCCAGGAGAAATTCGATGGCGTCGCGGGCGGTGAAGATCCCGCCGATGCCGATGATCGGGATCGACACCTTGCCGGCGAGCTCCCACACGATGCGGAGCGCGATTGGACGGAGCGCCGGCCCGCTGAGGCCGCCCGTGGAGTTCGCGAGACGCGCGCGACGGAGCTCGCTGTCGATCGACAGCCCGCGGATCGTGTTGATCGCCGTCACCGCGTCGGCGCCCGCTGCTTCGCAGGCCTTGGCAACCGCGGCGATATCGCCTGCTTCCGGACTCATCTTCACCCAGAGCGGGATCCGCGTGGCTTTGCGCACGGCTTCGGTCACCCGCGCGGACATCAGCGGATCTTTGCCGAACTCGATGCCGCCTTCCTTCACGTTCGGGCAGCTCACGTTCAGCTCGATGGCCGCGACGCCCGATTCCGCGTCGAGGCGCTCGGCGATCGCGACGAAGTCTTCGACGCTGCTCGCGAAGATGTTCGCGATGACGGTCACGCCGCGCGCGCGGAGCTTCGGGAGCTTCTCGGCGCAGAACACTTCGACCCCGACGTTCGCGAGGCCGATGGCGTTCAACATGCCCGCGGGCGTTTCGCAGATCCGTTCCGGCGCGTTGCCGAGACGCGGGTGGAGCGAGAGCCCCTTCGTGCAAATGCCGCCGAGGGTCGCGACGTCGTAGAAATCGTCGTACTCGAGGCCGTAACCGAAGCACCCCGACGCCGTGAGGATCGGGTTTTTCAGAGTGAGGGACCCGACGGATACCGCTTGGTCGGTCACGGTGCGATCCTTTTCGGCTCGGGCCGTTTGTGCGGCGCGTGCTCGCCTTTGCCCCACGCGACGCGCCGCGCGTCGATGCAAGGACCCTGCGTGCAGGCGTAGATGTAGCCGGCGTCGGTGGTCGGCACCGGGCAGCCGAGACACACGCCGTAGCCGCACGCCATCGGCGTTTCGAGCGACACTTCGCACGGCACGTCGCGCTCGGCGCACAGCTCGGCGATCTTGGCCATCATACGGTCTGGTCCGCACGTGTAGACGAGCGCGTCCTCGGACAGCATCTTCGCGAGCACGTCCGTGACGCGACCGTGGTGTCCTCGCGAGCCGTCTTCCGTCGCGAGCGTCACGTCCGCGATTTCCGACAGCTCGTCGTCCAGCGGGAGATCGCGAGTCGTTCTTCCGCCGTAAATCGCGAGCGGGCGAATACCGGTTTCATGCAGACGCCGCGCGAAAAAGAGGAGCGGTGCGATGCCGACGCCGCCCGCGACGAGCACCGGTCGTCGCCCTTGAGCCGGCGGTCGCCAGGTGTTTCCGAGGGGGCCGAGCAACGTGAATGGCTCGCCCGGCGTCGAGCGCGCCATGCGGATCGTGCCTTCGCCCGCCACTTTGATGAGCACGCTGGGCGTCGTTCCCGCCGTGAGGTAGCTCATCGGACGTGGAAGGAGCGGCGCTTCTCCCCACTCCGCGCCGCGGAGCATCGTGAACTGCCCAGGTTCGGCGGCGATGCCCTTCGGCACGTCGAAGGTGAGCACGTGATATTGCTCGCCGATGCTCTCGCGCTGAAGGAGCGTCGCGGTAATGAGTTCGCGTCGCGAAAGTACGGTCATACGTCGCTGACTCCTACCTCGTCGTGGCCGGGCTCGACGCGCCCGGTGACCGGGTCGAACGCGAGCATCATTTCGACCGCGTCTTCGCCGTCGGCGTAGTAGGCGCGACGCACGCCGGTTCGCGAAAAGCCGAAGACTCGATAGAGATCGGTGGCTGCGCGATTCGAACGGCGCACCTCGAGCAGAACGAGCCGGGTTTTGTTGTGCATGGCATGGTCCAACAAGACGGTCATCAGGGCGCGGGCGGCTCCCTCACGGCGGGCGTCGGGGTGCGTCGCGACGTGAATGAGGTGTAGCTCGTCCGCCACCGCCCACGCGAGCAGAAACGCGATCGGCTCGAGTCCCTCTGCTCGGCGCGCAATCCAGAACAGTGCCCACGGCCGCGCGAGCTCCACGTCGACGTCTACCGACGCCGCGGTCGCCTGAGCGATCTCGTCGACGGCGGCGCAGTCGTCGCGGGTGACCTTGTCGACGATCATGGAGAACTCGAAGATCGTCCTTCACGGTTTCCGCCGCAAGTCTCGGTAGATCCGAGCGGGGTGGAAGCAAGCGGCCGAGCTACGCAGCGCGGCGCCGCACCAGGTGCGAATTCAGGAATTGATAGAGGATCTTGCAGACGTCGAACGTGCTGGCATGCACGGCGTCGACGATTTGCCGGACCGTGCGCTGCCCGTCGATGAACCCGAGCACGGCGCGCTCTTGCTCCGTCAGATCGGTCGATTCGGCAAGGCGCGGGCCGCCCATCGGGTCTTGTTGGAGCGTGTCGTCGAAATCGAACGAGCCTTCGATGAGCCGCCACTCGTCGACGCGTCGAAACCCTTCCATGACGATGCCGCCCGGGGTGAGGCCGAGCTGCGCGAGCGTCGCTTCCGGACATGTGGCGTCCCGCGTGAACGTGAAGCGCCCGTGTTTCCAGCTCACCACTTCGTACACGAGCTCGCTCGTCTGTTCCTTCAATGCAGCGAGCACCTGCGCCTCGGTGATGACGTCGAGCTGGACGAGCGCGTCGCCGATGAGGCGCTTCGAGCCGGCGCGGTTCTCGAGATAATGCGCGAGCTCCGCGGGCCCGAGCGCGCCGCGCTGCACCAGGTAGCGACCGATCCGGAACGAAGCCGCCATGCCCCGCGCTTGCGCCAGATCGAGCAAGCCGTCCCGCACGTAAAGCGTGATCTCGCTGTTCGACGTCGCGATGTCGAGCGCGCCGGTTTGCCGCTGGAGCTCGAGCATCTGCAGGACCTCGGCGATCGAGATGCAGGAGAGATCGCCGGAAAGAATGACCCGCGAGTCCGTGCCGAAGTCGAGGGTTCGGAGGAACGCCGCGAGCTTGCCGAGACGTTCGGGCGTCATGGTCTTGCGAATGACGGCGCCCAGCCGTTCGTCCAAGCCGGCCGAAAGTCCATTTCCCGACGCGACCGCGGGGAGCAAGATCGCCGACAGCGCCGAGGCGAACTGCTGCGCGATCTGCGCGCGCCGGAGACCGGGGTCGTCGCTGAGCGCGAGCGGGATCGAGCCGAAATCCGCGCTCGGCGGCTCGGACGCGCGGCGCTCCGGTTGACCCGGCGGCGGCAAGGTCCGCATCGCGCCGGCTCGATGTCGCGCGAGCGCATTCTCGATGACGGCGACCAGCGCGAGCGGATCGAACGGCTTCGTGATCGCGTCCATCGCGCCGGTCTGCTGCACGAACTGTCCACGGATCTTGTCGCCCTTCGCGCTCATGAGCACGATCGGAACGCCGCGGAGCGTCGGGTCGCCGCGGACCTCGCGGCAAAACTGATACCCGTTCATCTTCGGCATCACGAAGTCGGTGAGCACCAGATCCACCGGCTCGTCGCGGATCTTCGCGAGCGCGTCCTCGCCATTTTCCGCAGTCACGGTCACGTACCCCTGCGCGTCGAGGATCAGACTCACCACCTTGCGGATGGTGGGGCTGTCGTCGACGACGAGGATACGCGTACTCATTTCCATGAACTACGGAGCGACGACGGTGCGGATTTTGAGCTCCGCGAGCTGTTCGGCGCTGACGGGTCCCGGTGCTTCGGTCATCGGATCGGTTCCCTTTTGCGTCTTGGGGAACGCGACCACGTCGCGCAAGCTCTCGCGCCCGGCGAGCAGCATCATGAGGCGATCCATGCCGAGCGCGATGCCGCCGTGGGGCGGCGCGCCGTAACGCAGCGCCTTCAGCAAGAAGCCGAACTTCTTCTGCGCCTCTTCGTCGCCGATGCCGAGCGCGGTGAACACCTTCTGTTGAACGACGGGATCGTGGAGCCGGATCGAGCCGCCGCCGATTTCGAAACCGTTGAGCACCAAATCATAACGGTAGCAGAGCACCTTGCCGGGGTCCGTCTCGATGCGCCCGACGTCCTCGTCGTGCGGCCTCGTGAAGGCGTGGTGGGCTGCCGCCCAACGCTTGGCGTCGTCGTCGTACTCGAAGAGCGGCGGGTCGACGACCCACAGGAACTTCCATTGTCCTCCATGGCCGCTCTCGGGAATCAGCCCCATTTTCTTCGCGACGTGGACGCGGAGGTTCGCGAGCACGGTGTGCACGAGGCTCGCCTTGCCGAACTGAAAACAAATCAGGTCGCCGTCTTTCGCTCCGAGCGCGGCGTTCACGGCGAGTCGCATTTCCGGCGTCACGGTCTTCGCGAGCGGCGATTGGGTCCAGGTTCCGTCCGGCGCGATCTTCGCGCGGGCGAGGCCGCCTGCGCCCATGCTCTTCGCGATCTGCTCGAGTTTGTCGCCGTCGGCGCGCGACAGATTCGCGCTCGCCGGAATGACGAACGCCTTGACGATCTCGGCGGGCAAATCCGGTCGATAAGCGCCGCTCTTGAACTTTTCGGCGATGGGCGCGAAGAACGGAACTCCGCCGCCGTTGTGTTCGACCACCAAGCTGGTCAGATCCGTATGCTTCATCGCGAAACGGAGATCCGGCTTGTCGTTGCCGTAGTCGCGCATCGAGTCGTCGAACTTCATGCGCGGGAATGTGCCGTCGGGGAACAGCGTGTGCAGGTCGATGCCGAGCGCGGCCTTCCAGACCTGGAACACCAGCCCCTCGACGAGCGTGAAGATGTCGTCCTGGTTCACGAACGACATTTCGATGTCGATCTGCGTGAACTCGGGCTGGCGATCGAGCCGCAGGTCTTCGTCGCGAAAACAGCGGACGATCTGGAAGTACCGATCGTAACCGGCGACCATGCACAGCTGCTTGAAGAGCTGCGGGCTCTCGGCGAGCGCGTAGAACGACCCCGGCGTGAGGCGCGCGGGGACGAGGAAGTTGCGGGCGCCGCCCGGCGTGTACTTCACGAGGAACGGCGTTTCGATCTCGAGACACCCCGCGTTCGCCAGATAGTTTCGCGTGGTCTGGTTGACCTTGTGCCGGAGTTTCATCGCTTCTTGAAGCGGCGCGCGCCGGAGGTCGAGGTACCGGTGCGCGAGCCGTACTTCTTCGCGCGTGTCGCTCTCGTCCTCGATTTCGAAAGGCGGCGTGTCCGAGCGGTTGAACACCGTGGCCTCGAGCACCTCGACTTCGATTTCGCCGGTCGGCAGGTGCGGGTTCGCGGCGCTGACGAGCTCGCCCTTTTTCTGGCTGAACTGCTGCCCGCGGTCGCGGACTCTGCCGCGAATGCCGATCACCCACTCGCTCCGGAGCGCCTCGGCGGTTCCGTGAGCGTCCTTCGACACGTCGGGGTCGAAGACGATTTGCGTGATGCCCTCGCGGTCGCGAAGGTCCACGAAGACGAGCGACCCGTGGTCTCGTCGTTTGGCGACCCAGCCGAACAGCACGACTTCGTTACCGATATCGGTTTTGCGAAGGGCGTTGCAATCGTGGGTGCGTTTGAGCTCGTCGATGAATCGGGCCACGTCGGTTCCTCGTCGATCTAGGCGGGCAATGAACGTCCCCTGCCGGCCTTTCGAGGGGCGCATACCTACCGCGAAAGACCGGGGGGAGCAAACCGGGCAACGAGGGTGCGCGCGACCCTGGAACGGCCAAAATTGGGCCGTATCCGCCGCGTCGTGGCACTCGGCACGAGGTGCCGCATCCCGACGTCGTCTCCCCTCCACGCCCCGCGCCGGCTTTCGACCGAGCGTGCCGCGCGCTCGCCTTCGCCGCGCCGCTCGTGATGAGCGGCTATTGGGTGCGCAGCGCCGCAGCTTGGCGCGACGACCTGTCGCTCGTTGGCGGCCTGGGCTTCATTCCGTTCGGCGGCGAACACGGACCCTCCGCGTTTCTGAGCGTGCTCTTCGCATTGCTCCCCGTCGGGGGACGCGTGCTTCGAGCTGGGTTGGTTGCCGTGCTCGGCGCGGGCGTCGCGGGAGCGTGCCTGTATTCCATTGCGCGTACGTTGCTCGCGAAGAGCGGCGCCTCGCCTCGCTTCGCGGCGTGGCTCGCGCTCGCGTGCTCGCTCGCGACGACGTTGTCGCCGCTCTTTCAGGCCGAAGCGTCGTCGGCGTCGGGCGCGACGCTCGCGACGGGATTCGCTCTCGCGGTGCTCGCGAGCCGCGAGCGTCTCGATCGCGACAACGGCACTCGCTCGTTCGCCATGGGCGCGCTGTTCGGTCTCTGTGCGGCCGAGAGCCGTCTGACCGCCGCGGTGGTCGCGCTCTCGCTCGTCGCGCGGGCGATCGTCGAACGGCGCTCGGCGGCGGATTTGCGAGACGCCGAACCTCGACGCGAAGTGCTCGCCGCCGCAGCCGGCGCGCTCACGACCTGGGGATTTTTCATGATCCCGGCGTTGTTGCGACCGCTCGGCGCTCACGGCTCGAACGACCTCGGAATGAGTCTCTTCGACGCGTCGGCGCCGCTCGCGCGAAATGCCGTCAACGCCGCTCCGGTGCTCGATGCTTGGGCAGGCGAAGTGGGTCCGTTCGCGCTCGCTCTGGTGGCGCTCGGCGTCGTTCGCATCGTCATGAAGCGCCCCGTCCGCGACGCCTTCGCGCCGCTCGCCGTGTTCGTCGCCGCCGCGGCACTCGTCGCTCCCCGACCGGAAATCGACCTCGCTCGCGACGCGCACGCATCGATCTCGCTCCTGGCGACCGCCGCGCTTTCCCTCGCGGCAGCCCTCGGCGTCCATGGCGCTTCGCTCGCGCTCCGGCGTTCGCGTCTGCCGTTCGCGCCGGCGGCGACGGTGCTGCTCGTCGTGCTCTACAGCACCTTGGTGTTCGCTGCGGTCGAAGCGTCGACGACGGATCCCGCGCGCTCGTTCGACCTCGGCACCGCGGCGTGGACCGACGAAGCGTTCGGCGAGCTTCCGCCCAACGCGCTCGTCCTGGTTCGCTCTCGGGCGCTCGCGCTACGCTTTTGGTCGGCGCGCATGGCACGCGGAGAGCGCCCCGACGTGGTCGTCGTTCCGCTCGAGCTCATCGGCAAAGGCTCCGTCGCGCGCCGCCTCGTCGAACAAGAGCCCGCGCTCGCGCCGCTCGTGCGCGACGTCGCGATGACCGGCAAGACGACCGAGTATTCGCTCTCGGCGCTCGCCGACGCCCGTGCGTTCTACGTCGAGCTCGACCCGACCTGGGACAAGCACCTCTTCGAGCATCTGAAACCGAGCGGGCTCTGGCTCGGCTTTGCCGCGCATCCACTCGGTCGCTCCGATCGAACCGCGGCGCTCGCCTCGGACGACAGGCGGCGCATCATTCACCGCATCGTGGGCGGCAGGGACGATCCCGCCACAGAATCCGTCTTATCGAATGCGGTGCGCGAGCAAGCCCTCGTGCTCGCGGCGCTCGGCGACGTCGACAGTGCACGGCGCGCGCTCGAAGACCTGAATCGGTTGGATCCTGCCTCCGCGTTTTCGGTGAAGCTCGGTCTCGAGTTGGACACACACGCCAAGGTGGACCCCATCGCGCTCTTGGAGTGACCATCCCCCACCTCGAAAAACAGCGGAAAAAGCGAGTCAAAACGCCCCGAGAAACACGCTTGACGCGAAGACCCCGGCCCTTGCGCCAGGGACCGGACGTGGTAAAACAAAGCTGCCTGTCGTCAGTCCTCGGAGCCGTGTTGCGTCGTGTGCTGCCGTCTGCCTCTATCACATCGAGGTGGTGAGTCGTTGAACCGGACGCCAGCACCGAGCGTTCGTTCGAGGGTGAGTTTTCTGGGTGCGGAAAAGGAAGATGGGCCGTGAGTGCTCGTCTCTACGTTGGCAACCTCTCCTACAGCACCATGGATCAACAGCTCAAGGACGCGTTCGGCGCCCATGGGCAGGTGGTCTCTGCATCGGTCGTGATCGACCGGGAAACAGGCCGCTCGCGCGGCTTTGGATTCGTCGAATACGCAACCGAGGGTGAAGCGCGCGTCGCCGCAGATGGCATGAACGGCCAGATGCTCGACGGCCGTCCGCTGCGTGTGAACCCCGCACACGAGCGTCGCGAAGGCGGCGGTGGTGGTGGCGGCGGCGGATCGCGCGGTGGCGGCGGTGGCGGCGGTGGTGGTGGCCGCGGCTTCCGTGGCGGCGGTGGTGGTGGCGACCGCGGTGGCGGTGGTGGCGACCGTGGCGGCGGTGGTGGTGGCGACCGCGGTGGCGGTGACCGTGGTGGCGGCCGTGGTGGCGGCGACCGCGGTCGATCCCGTTGGTGACCTGACCGTCGGGGCGCGTCCCCGCACCCCCGTTTCCGAAGGACCCTGCGAACCGTTTCGAGCCTCGAGACGACGCGGGGTCCTTTTCATTTCGGCCCAGGCCTCGCGATCCCGACTTTCGCGAGCCGCCGCGGACGTCCCGAAGGTATGAAGGTCGGGAACTCGATCGATTCCGGAGGAGTGGCCGAGCGGTTTAAGGCACCGGTTTTGAAAACCGGCGTACTCGCAAGGGTACCGTGGGTTCGAATCCCTCCTCCTCCGCAAAACCGACCACGAGGCGAGCGCTAGTAGTGGTCGTCTTTCTTCGTCACACCCCACGGTGACGCGTCGGAGCGCTCGCCGTTCACGCTGGTGCCGCCGTTCTGGATTGCCCCTGCAGCCGGCAGGAACCGCGCCGGGAAATTCAAGGTCGGCGTGGTCAGCTCGTCGAGCTTCGCCGTTTGCTCGGCGGTCAGCGTGAGGTCGAGCGCGGCAAGGTTGTCGTTCAAATGCGGCAGGGTGCGCGCGCCGATGATCGTCGAGGTCACGCCCGGTCGATTCTGCACCCATGACAACGCGACGCGGGCGACGCTCGTGTCGAGCGCCCTGGCCACGTGCGCGAGCTCGTCGAGCAAGAGGAACGTCTTCTCGTTCAGATAGTTCGCGGTCGAGGCGCGCCGCGTGACACCGGGCTTGCCGGCGTTGTCGCGCGTGTGCTTCCCGCTGAGCACGCCGCCCCGGAGCGGGGACCACGGCGTGACGCCCATTCCGAGCTCGATGCCCATCGGGATGAGCTCGCCCTCGACGGTGCGCTCGAGCAGCGAATACTCGATCTGGAGCCCGACGAACGGCGACCAGCCGCGGAACTGCGCGATCATCTGCGCTTGCGTCGTCTTCCACGCCGGCGTGTCGGAGACGCCGACGTAACGCACCTTGCCGGACTGCACGAGATCGTGAAGCGCCTGCATCGTCTCCTCGATCGGTGTGTGCTTGTCCCAGTTGTGCAGCCAGTAAAGATCGATGTACTCGGTTTGCAGCCGCCGCAACGATTGCTCGCACGCGGCGATGATCGATTTTCTACTCGAGCCGCCCCCGTTGGGGTCGCCGGGAAAATGATTCGCGCTGAACTTGGTCGCGATGACCAGACGGTCGCGCTTCTTCGGATCGCGACCGACGTGATCGCCGATGATCTTCTCGGAGTGACCTTTCGTGTAGAGGTTCGCGGTGTCGATGAAGTTGCCGCCGAGGTCGACGAAGCGGTCGATGATTTTCTCGGACTCCTCG
>DATBBD010000346.1:0-2314 GCA_036271175.1 Polyangiaceae bacterium
CCCGCCGCTCGTGCCGCCGGTGTTCGCCCCGCCGCTCGCGCCGCCGGTGCTCGCCGCACCGCCCGTGTTCGCGCCGCCGCTGCTGCTGCCGCTCGCGCCGCCGGTGTTCGTGCCGCCGCCGCTCGCGCCGCCGCTCGCGCCCCCACTATTCCCTCCGCCATTGCTCGTCGCGCCCGCGCCGCCCGTCGCGGTGCCGCTTCCGCCGTTGCTCACGAGGGCGCCGCCGACGCCGCCTTCGCTCGCTCCCCCTTTGCTGCTCGAGCCGCAGGCGACGACAGTCGCACCGCACAAGCACGCGACGAAGAACGAGCTCTTCGTCATCTCCCGTTGGATCGCGCCGGTAACTCCCGTTCGTCGTGATGCGCTTCTGAACATGGATGTGAAAGAGGCTACCACAGCACTCCAGTGCAGGAAGCTCCCCGCCTCGGAGCGAGCCGCGGTGAGTGGAAGCGAACGCGCGCCGCGATCACTTTCGACGCACTGCGATCAGTTCTGGCGCACTGCGCGCCCGCGAAAGCGCTCGAGCGCGAAAGCACCTACATGACTCGATGATTCGATGACTCAGGCCGCGAGGCGAGCCGGCGCGCGCCCGAGCGCTTCGACGAGCGAAAGGACGGCACACTCTTCGCGATGCAAGCCTCGCCCTGCTCGCGCGCGCGCCAGACAACCGGAAAAAAGCGGCGACAATCTGTCGGCGAGATAAGCGTCCATCACGCCGGGGTGGACGTAGGATTTCTTGCAGATACTCCGAGTATTGCCGAGATGCGACGCGACCTCGTCGATCGCGGCGAGCAGTGATTTTCGGCGCTGCGACTCCGTTCGACACGGCGGAGCGGCATGGAGCGTCATCGTGGCGAGCACCGTCGCGGCCCACGTGCGAAATTCCTTCGCCGAGAAAGGCTGACCGGTCGCGTTCCGAATGTACTCGTTGACGTCGGTGGACGTAATCGGGTGGCGGCGTTCGCGTTCGTCCCAGTATTGAAAGAGCCGTTGCCCGGGGACGTCGCGACAGCTCTTCACGACCTTCGCCAGCTTTCGATCGCGAAGCGCCGCGCGCCGCGCCTTTCCGCCTTTGCCGCGAAAACGAAACTCGACTCTCTCGCCCGCTATTCGCACGTGCCGATCGAGCAAGGTCGTGAGCCCGAACGAGCCATTTTCCTCGGTGTAGCGATCGTTGCCCACGCGGATGCTCGTGCGCTCCATGATGCGCAGCACGGCAGCGACGACCTTCGCCTTCGTGAGCGCGGGCACGGCGAGGTCTTTTTCGATGGTCTGCCGCAATAGAGGGAGCTTCGACGCGAAGTGGATCACGTCGTCGTACTTCGCGAGGTCGCGCACTTCCCGCCACCGCGCGTGATAGCGGTATTGCTTTCGGCCGCGCGCGTCGTAGCCGGTGCATTGCAAGTGCCCGCTCGGGTCGGTGCAGATCCAGACGTCGCGCCACGCCGGCGGAATGGCGAGCGCGTCGATGCGTCGACGATCGGCTCTCGCCGTGAGCCGTCTTCCGTTCGGCAGCACGTACGCGAACCCTTTTCCACATCGCACTCTGCGGATCGCCGGCTCCGCGCAAGACACCAACGTCAGCGACCCCGCGCGCGCCGCCGCCGTCGAATTGCGGAGCAGCGTCGCCACCCATCGCGAACCGCGCGCGAACGACGAGGGTCGGAGCTTGACGACGTCGTGAGCAGTGGGGGACGACATGTTGCGAAAGACCTCTGTTACCGGCGGAGTGCACCGCCCATGCCACCCTCTCTCGTCCACCCCAAATCCGCCTATTTCGTCTCGAAAACCCACCCCGATAGCGCCGCGCCCCCGTCGCCTCCGCTGGAAGCGTGCGCACCGCCGATGCCGCACGTGTGGCGGCGCGGCGTTCATCGTTCAATCAACGCGACGACCCCGAAACCCAGGAGCGCGGCGCCCGCGACGACTTGAATCGCGTGGAGTCCACGCGGCCCGAGTCGCGCACCGAGCACACTCACGCCCGCGCTGAGCAAGCACCACCACGCCGTCGAGCCGGCGAACACGCCGCTCGTGAACGCGACGGCGCTGTGCGGATGCGTCGTCGCGCCGACACCGATGGCCGCCTGTGCCGCTGCGAACGACGCGATGGTCGACGGGTTCGCCAAGGTGAGCGTGATCGTCGAACCGAATGCGCGCGCGTGAGCCGTCGCACCGAGACGTTCGGACGAATGCGCCGGCCCCGGCTGCGCACGGATCGTCGCAACGCCGAGCCAGAACAGAATGGCCGCCGCGACGACGTGGAACGCCTTCGACGACGCGACCGCGTTGGCTCCCGCGCTCACGCCGAACGCCG
>DATBBD010000347.1:0-19164 GCA_036271175.1 Polyangiaceae bacterium
CGTTCGCGTCAAGCCGCGGACATGATGGAGCGCGCGGCGCGCCATGCGCGTCAGCTCCGCGACTCGATCCGGAGTCCGGAGTTTCGCGCCATGTTCGCTGCGCGTGCGCTAGTGTCGAAGCTGCTCGACCCAGCGCCCGCCGGCAAAGCGCTGTGAGCTTCACGGCGCGCGGCGTCTTGGCGAACGTCCGTAGTGACGCGAGTCGATCCAGAGAAGAGATGAACCGCCGAGATGCCAAGAACGCCAAGAGAGAAGCGCAGAATTTAGGGGGCACGCTTCACGGCGCGCGGCGTCCTTGGGGTCGCGCTCGGCGCTTCAGATTTTTTACCGCGGAGACGCAGAGGGCGCTGAGGGGAGCGAGATCCGGAGAAGAGGCGAAGAGAGACCGGAGTTGGTGCCTGGTTCCGTATGGTCTGGCTCGTTCTGCCTCTGCATCCGCGTCTCTGCGGTTCAATCTCTCTGGCCGGGCCGCCTCCGATTTTCGCTCTCTAGCCTTCGGCGTCGCAGGATTCGAGGGCTTGGACGAGCTCGTTCTTTGCCTTCGAATTGCCTGTTTTCGTCGCGAGCTCGATGCCGGCCTCGAGCCACGGTCGCGCTTCGGCTTCACGGCCTTCGTCGATGAGGAGTTGGCCGGCCATGAGATACATCGGCAGGTATTCGGCGTCTCTCGCGCGGAGGCGCACGAACGTCGTGAGCGCGTCGGCGGCGCGCCTCTCTTTTCGATATTCCATCGCGAGCGCGTAGAGGGAGAACGCGTCGGCGGTGGTGCTCGCGGCGGCTTTTTCGAAAAATTCGAGTCGTTTGGTCGTCATTCGAAGCTCAGGTAGTCGGCGCGGAGTTTGCGCGCGCCGAAGCCGGGGAAGTGCGCGACGACGGTCGGCGGCGCGCCGCCTTCGACGCTCTTCACGACGCCCGCCCCGAAGCGCTTGTGAAAGACTTTGGCGCCGGGCCGGAGCACGCCGGACGAGTCGTCGGTGTCGACGTCGTCGAAGGCTTCGTAGTCGACGACACGCTCGCCCGGCGCGAGAGCGGGCGCGGCGCGGCGTGGCGGCGGCGCGTCGAACTCCCACGGGCTCCTCGCCGGTGCCGACGGCCGCGCGCCGAACCCGAGCACCGAGCTTTCGCGAACGATGACGTCGTCCGGCAAATCGCTCAAGAAACGGCTCGCGACGAGGTATTGCGTGCGGCCGAACAAGGTCCGCATCATGGCGTGCGTGATGAAGAGCCGTTCGCGGGCGCGGGTCACCGCGACGTACGCGAGCCGTCGCTCTTCGTCGAGCTCGTCGGCGTGATCGGAGTCGAGACCTTTGTACGGAAAGGTTTCTTCTTCCATCCCGGTGAGAAACACCGAACGAAATTCGAGACCTTTCGCGCTGTGGACGGTCATCAAGGTGACCTTCGGCGCATCTTTCATCGCGTCCACGTCGGCGACGAGCGAGACGCGCTCGACGTAGCCGCTGATCGTCGGCGTTTCGCCAGCTTCGTGCGCGTCGCGTTCGTATTCGGCGATCGAGCCCATGAGCTCTTCCAGGTTTTCGAGCCGCGCGTCGCTCTCGGCCGTGTCGTCTTTTCGGAGCTGCTCTCGATAGCCGGTCATCTCGAGCACTTTTCCGGCGAGCTCGTGCGGCGTGACTCGTCGGGCTTCGGCGCGGAGCTCGGTGATCAAATCCGCGAAGCCGGCGAGCTTCTTTTTCGCCGCGGGCTTCAACGCGTCGATTCCGGATGAACGGGTGAGCGGTTCGATGGCATCGAAAAGGCTCGTCTGACGGTGGCTCGCCTCTTTGAGGAGAGCGTCCACCGTGCGATCGCCGATGCCGCGCGCCGGCACATTCACGATGCGGAGCAAGTCTGCGTCACTTCGCGGGTTGTCGACGAGCCGGAGGTACGCGACGAGGTCTTTCACCTCCGCGCGGTCGAAGAACTTCATCCCTCCGACGATTTGGTACGGGAGATTCTCGACGCGAAACGTCTCTTCGAGCACTCGCGATTGCGCGTGCACCCGATAAAATACGGCAATTTCGCTCGCTTCGACGCCGCGCGCCAGCTCCGCGCGAACCTGGTTCACGACGAAGAGCGCCTCTTCGCGCTCGTCTTTGACGTGACGGACGCGCACGCGATCGCCGCTCGGCGCGTCCGTCCAGAGGTTCTTCGGCTCGCGCGAACGCGCGCTCTTGATGATGGCGAGCGCGCTCCCGACGATGTTCTTCGTCGAGCGGTAGTTCTGCTCGAGCTTGACGATGGTCGCGTCCGGAAAATCCTCGCGAAAGCCGAGGATGTTGCGCACGTCGGCCCCGCGCCAGCTGTAAATGGACTGGTCGTCGTCGCCGACCACCGCGAGGTTTCGCTCGGGAAGCGCGAGCGCGCGGACCAGACGATATTGGACGGCGTTGGTGTCCTGAAACTCGTCGACCAAGACGTGCCGGAAGCGCGACCGGAGCTCTTCGCCGGCTTGGGACGTCTTGTTCTCGGCGACGCGCATGACGTGGACGATCAGATCCTCGAAATCGACGGCGTTCGATCGAAGGAGCGCTGCCTGGTATTTTTCGTATGCTTCACGCATCGCTTCGTCGAAGTTCCGGTCGATTTCGACGTCGGCGGGCAAGATGCCCTCGCGTTTCTGGCGATTGATCCGCGACAGGACGAGCTTCGGCGGGTATTCGCGATCGTTCAGGCGCATGTCCTTCAAGACGCGGCCGAGCATCGCCTTTTGATCCGAATCGTCGTAGATGACGTAGTCGCGGCCGAGCCCGACTTCGTCGTGGTAACGCCGGAGGAGGCGTGCGCAGACCGAGTGGAAGGTGCCCGCCCACAAATCGCGCGCCATCTCTTCGCCGGCGATCGTGGTGAGCCGCGAGCGCATCTCGCCAGCCGCCTTGTTGGTGAAGGTGACGGCGAGGATTCGATAGGGCGGAACGCCGTGTTCGGCGAGCAAATTGCCGATGCGATACGTGATCACCCGGGTCTTGCCGCTGCCCGCGCCGGCGAAGACGAGGAGCGGCCCGCGCTCGTGCGCGACGGCTTCTCGTTGGGCGAGGTTCAGTTCCGCCATCGGTCGGTCTCCGCTTTAGCCCGGCACGGCGGGTGTGCAAAGCTAGGCCCGAACGAATGAGCGGCGACGCCCGCGATTCCGGCGACGATGCGATCGCCACGCCTCGACCGCGGAGGTGGAGACTTCCGTCGCTCGCCACTCGGGTCGACACGACGGTGGTCCGCGACGTGCCCGATCAGCCCGTCGTTCCCGCGGATTGCGCGTGTTGTGGAGCGGTGGCCGTGCGCGGCGTACGCGAATTGCGCGGCCTCGGAAGTCGCGCCGTCGTCGTTCCATATTGCGCGATCTGCCACGAACACGTGTCGGTCGGGTCGACCAGGCGGTTCGCGGCATTCGTTTCGACGGTTCTCTTTACGATGACGCTGGTCGGCGGCTTACCGCTGCTCTGGCAGCCGCCCTCCGGTTGGGTACTGGGCATCGCCGTCGCGGTGCTCGGTCTCTTGCCGAGCGGCCTCGCGGTCGCTTTTCGCGGAGCGGTCTTGCCGGGACACGCGTCCAACGGACGCGCCGTGTTCTTTCGGCGCGACGGCGCGCTCGTGTGCAGCCGAGTCGATTGGGGGGATCGCCTCGCCCTGTCGATCGGAGCGAGCGCCGTGCACGAGCGGCTTCGCGAACCGCGGCTTTCGCGGTGGACGGCGCTGGTCCCGTTGATGGCGCTCGCGAGTGGCCCGCCGCTATTCGAGCTCCACTTTCCGGTGGTTCGGGTCGTGAACGTCTCGGGTCAGACGCTCGAGCTCTTTGCCGACGACCACGACCTCGGCTCGGTAGACGCGACGAGCGTGGAGAGTCAGGGCGCCGGCGTCGAAGTTCGCATTCCGGTCGGTCAGCGACTGCTTCGCGCCGTGAACGGCGAGGGGAAGATAGTCGACGAGACGGCGGCGATCATCCAAAGCGGCGCCGACCATCTGTACGCGCCGGCAAGCGATGGGCGGTGCTTCTGGATCGAAACGACGGGATACGGCAAGTCGCAGGACCTCGGAACGCGCCTCGACCCGCTCGGCTCGCCGCCCTCGTTCTGGACCTTCGCCGAGGGCGTCGACTTGTGGTTTGCGCCGACACCCGCCGCCGATGACGAGCATCGGTTCACGGGGGGAACCTTGAGGGCCGTTCGACAGGCGCGCTGTGACGAGTCCACTGCCGTCTTTCGGGGAGGCGCGGCTCCGGCATCGACAGCGGCACCGTTTGCAACCGAGCCGAAGTGATTATAGTAGGCGGCGTGAACGACTCTCGGAACGGGGCCGGTGACACCGGACAAGCGGCGGAGAAGGACCCGGAGAAGGCGCCAGCGTCCGAGCGCGCGGGAGCTCCTGCCGCCGAGGCTCCCAACCCGCTCGAAGAAGCGAAGCAGGAAACGGCGCGCATGAAGGATCAGCTCCTTCGCACGGCCGCCGACTTCGACAATTTTCGAAAGCGCACCCGGCGCGAGGCGGTGGAAGCCGAGCGCAAGGGGCGTGAAGATCTGCTGCGTGACCTTTTGCCGGTGTTCGACAATCTCGAGCGGGCGACGTCGCATACGGACAAGGCCACAGACGTTCAGTCCGTCGCCGAGGGCATTCGAATGGTGATCCGCCAGTTCGAGGACACGCTCTCGAAGCTGGGGATCGAGCGGATCGCGACCGTCGGAAAGGCCTTCGACCCCTCGGTGCACGAGGCCATCCAGCAGATGGAGACGAACGACCACCCGGCGGGCACGGTCGCGGCAGAGATTCAGGGTGGGTATCGAACGAGCGATCGGCTGATTCGCCCGGCGTTGGTGGTCGTGGCCAAACCGCCCCAGGGCTAGGGCGCGCGGCGCTCGCGAGGCGCGGAAACCCCGAGCGTTTCGACGCCGTTTCTCTCCGGCGAGTGACCGCGCTATTGTCGAGTTTCGGTCCCCATGGGGAAAATCATCGGCATCGATCTCGGCACGACGAATTCCTGCGTTGCAGTTCTGGAGGGGATCTCCGCGTCCGGTGACCCCGAGGTGAAGGTCGTCCCGAACGCCGACGGCGCTCGTACGACGCCTTCGGTGGTCGCGATGGCCGCGCAAGGAGAGCGCCTCGTCGGGCAAGTCGCCAAAAGGCAGGCGACGACGAACCCCGAAAACACCATCTACGCGGTGAAGCGGTTGATGGGTCGGAAGTTCGAAGAACCCGAGGTCCAGAAGCAGCTCACGTCGGTTCCGTACCGCATCGTTCGTCACGACAACGGCGACGCCTGGGTCGACATGCGGGGCCAGCGCATGTCGCCGCCGGAAGTGTCGGCGACCATTCTGGCGACGATGAAGGAGATCGCCGAGACGTACCTCGGCGAGCCGGTCAGCGAAGCCATCGTCACGGTTCCGGCGTACTTCGACGACGCGCAACGCCAGGCGACGAAGGACGCGGGCACCATCGCCGGCCTGACCGTGAAGCGCATTCTCAACGAGCCGACCGCGGCGGCGCTCGCGTACGGCCTCGATCGGAAGGCGACCGAGCGGATCGCCGTTTACGACTTGGGCGGCGGCACCTTCGACGTTTCCGTGCTCGAGATCGCCGGCGGCGTGTTCAGCGTGAAGGCGACCGGCGGCGACACGCACCTCGGCGGCGAAGACTTCGACATTCGCATCATCGACAAGCTGGCCGAGGAGTTTCAGGCCGAAAACGGCGTCGATCTGAGAAAAGATAGGATGAGCTTGCAGCGGCTGCGAGAAGCCGCGGAGAAGGCGAAGCACGAGCTCTCGTCGTCGCTCGAGACGGAGCTGAACGTGCCCTTCATCGCCTCGGGCGCCGGGGGTCCGCTCCATCTCGAACGACCGATGAAACGGAGCGAGCTCGAGATCCTGACGAGCGATCTCGTCGATCGCACCATCCAGGCGTGCAAGGCCGTCCTCGCCGACGCGAAGGTGAAGGCGGCGAACATCGATCAGGTCGTGCTGGTCGGTGGAATGACGCGCATGCCGGCCGTGCAGAAGGCCGTGAAAGAGTTCTTCGGGCGAGAGCCGAACAAAGGCGTGAACCCCGACGAGGTCGTCGCGGTCGGCGCCGCCATCCAAGGGGCGGCGCTCGGCGGCCAAATCGACGAGGTGCTCCTCCTCGACGTCACGCCGCTCTCCATCGGTGTCGAGACGGGCGGCGGTGTGTTCACGCGGCTCATTTCCCGGAACACGACCGTGCCGACGGAGAAGAGCGAGACCTTCACGACGAGCGTCGACAATCAGCCGTTCGTGCCGATCCACGCGCTGCAAGGTGAACGCGAGATGGCGGTCGACAACCGGAGCCTCGCGAAATTCGAATTGACGGGGATCCCTCCCGCGCCGCGTGGCGTCCCGAAGATTCAGGTGACGTTCCGCATCGACGCGAACGGCATTCTCTCGGTCGAAGCGAAAGACCTCGGTACCGGCAAGACCCAGAACGTCAGTGTGCGGCCGACCAGCGGCCTCAACGAGGCGGAGATCGCGCGCCTGGTCACCGAAGCCGAAAAATTCAAGGAGACCGACGACATTCGAAAGAATCTCGCCGAGCTCAAGAACCAGGCCGAGACCTTGATTTACACGACCGAGCAGGCGCTCGAAGGGTACGGCGATCTTCTCGAGGCGGAACGCATCGACGGCGTCCGAAACGACGTGGCCGTCTTGAAAGAGAGCCTCGAGAGCGGCGCGAGCCTTCAGGCGATTCGAGACGCCTACGCGCACCTCGAAGCCGCCACGTTCGCGATCGCCGAGGCCATGTACGGTACCGAAGATCCCGCGCAGGGCGGTTCGGGCAACTAGCCCCGCGGGCGTGATTCGCATCATGACCGAGGGCCCCGAACGCCGGACGCTGGGCCGTTACGAGCTCATCGAGTCGCTCGGACGCGGCGTGACCACCGAAGCGTTTCGCGCGAAGAGCTTCGGCGTCGAAGGGTTCGAGAAGGTGCTCGTCGTGAAGCGCGTGCTCCCGGAGTTCGCGACGACCGAGCCGTTCGTCGTGGCGTTCCTCGAGCACGTGCAGCGTGCGATGCGGCTCTCGCACGCCAATCTCGCGCAGGTGTTCGACCTCGGTCGCGACGACGGCGGCGCGACTCCGTCGTTTTACATCGCGACCGAGTTCGTCGCCGGAATCGACCTCGAGACCCTGCAGCGCCGTTCGCGCGAGGGTGTCACGTCCCTGCCGCTCGCGGCGTACCTCACGCTCGAAGTCGCCAAGGCCCTCGACCACGCGCACCGGCGTCGCGACGAGAAGCTGCGCCCGCTCGGCATCGTGCACGGCGCGGTCGCGCCGCACAACGTGATCGTCAGCTTCGACGGGGACGTCAAGGTGACCGATTTCGGCGTGATTCGCGCGGCGCTCGGCCTGCCGGGCGCGCGCCCGTCGCTCGTCCAGTCGTACGCCGCGTCGAGCCCGGAGCAAATTCGGGGTGAAGCGCCGACCTCCGCGACGGACATTTTCTCGCTAGGTGCCCTCCTCTATTTCCTGATCGCGGGAAGGTCGCCCTTCCTCGCGGAGAGCGTCGAAGAAACGCGTCGGAAGGTCACGCTCGCAGACCCGACGCCGCTCGAATCGATTCGTGACGACGTTCCGGCGCCGCTCGCCGATCTCGTCCATCGGGCGCTCGCGCTGGACCCCGAAGACCGCTTCGCGTCGGTGTCGTCGCTCCACGAGGAGCTCCTCGCCTGCACGTATGCCTGCGGGCTCCGGGCGTCGCAGAGCGATCTTGCGTCGTTCGTCGAGGCCCATCGCGGCGGTCCGCGCGTCGTTGCCGCCGACACGGTGATCGGCGCTTTGCTCGAACGCCCGCTCACCGTTCCACCGCCTCCGCCCGAAAACGACGTCGTGTTCGACACCGGCTCGATGCGCATCACGTCGATTCCGCCGTCGATCGGTTTCGGTGAAATGCGCCACGTGTCGGCGCTCGTCCTCTCGCTTCGCGAACCGCTCGCCGAAGGGCTCCGCGAACGGATGCGCGCCGCGATCACACGCTACGGCGGCGAGGTGTTCGCCGAAGAGGCTTCCGAGACCACGGCGCTCTTCGGGCTCGATCGCTCCGACGGTCGCGACACCGAGGCCGCCGTGCGCTGCGGGCTCGTGCTAGCGCGGGGGCTCGACATCGGCGAGGTGTCGCCGTCGGTCGGCGTCGATGCGGGACGCCTTCGGCTCGATCCCCAGCATCGGCCCCCGCGCGATGAGCGGTTCGAGCGACTCATCGCGTCCGCCCGCGGGCTGTCTCGCGCCTCGGGGCGCGGCGTCGTGCTCGCGCGGCGCGCCGCAGCGTCGCTCCGCGGCCGTTTCTCGCTCGAGACCGAGGGCTCGCATTTCCGCGCGACCGAGTTCGTTCAAGAGCGGTTCGTCGACTCGTTCGTCGGCAGGAAGGACGAGCTGCATCAGCTCGCCGAGACGCTGGTGCGCGCGTCGCGCGGCGAATTCCGGATCCTCACCATCGTCGGCGACCCTGGCATCGGCAAGACGCGCCTCGCCGTCGAGATGCAGCGCCGGCTCGCGCGCGGCCCTTTCGACCTCAGGACGTATTTCGCGACGTGCCCGCCGCGCGGCCGAGAGCTGCCGTACAGCGGCATCGTGGCGATGCTTCGGCGCGTGTGCGGCGTGCGCGACGGCGATCCCGCGGAGCGGATCCACGCGCTCGAACCGCGGCTCCGGGCGCTCGGGCTCGACGCCGACGAGGTGGCGGCCTTCGAAGGCGAGCTCGGCGCGCTCGCGCCGGGGCGCATGCCGGTGTCGACCGCGTTGAAGAGCGCGGTCACCCGGATGATGCACAGCTTGTCCGAAGACGCCTTCACCGTGTTCGCCTGGGACGACGCGCACGAGCTCGACGAGGCGAGCTGCGAGCTGATCGCGCGGGCTTCGTCACGGCTCGTCTCCTCGCGCCTCGCGATCGTGCTCGCGGCGCGTCCCGATCCGACGGCTCCGTATCGGTTGCTCACCGTCGACTCCGAGCTCCGTCTCGGCGAGATGGACGAAGCCGACGTGGAACGGTTGGTGTCGGCCCGAGCCGGCGTGTCGGCCGTGCCGCGCGGGCTCTTCGAATTTCTATACGAGCGCGCGGGCGGGCAACCGATGTTCGTGGAGGAGCTGCTTCGTCAGCTCTTCGACAGCGGGCTCTTCGCCGTGGGCGACGGTCGCGTCCAATCGCTGTCGCTCGACGACGGCGTCGCGGTGCCGCGTACCTTGCGCGCGCTCACCGCCGAGCGTCTGCGCCGCCTCGGCGACGACGAACGGCAGCTCTTCGTCGCGGCGGCGGTGCTCGAACCGCCGGTGGATGCGGCCGTCCTCGCCGCCGTGGTCGGCAAGGCGGTGCCGGAGGTGGAGTCGATCGCCGAGGGTCTGATCGCGGGCGGGCTCCTCGCGCACGAAGGCGCAGGGTCGTACGAATTTCCGTCTCCGCTCGCGCGCGAAGTCGTCCTCGCGGAGCTCGACACGAAGGATCTCGTCGCGCTGCATCGCCGGGCCGCCCAGGCCCACACGCGGCTCCTCGGCGAAGACGTCGAAGAGCAAGCCGACCAGATCGGCTACCACCTCGCCGCCGCGGGAGATCGCGACGGCGCCGCGGATCTATACGCGCGGAGTGGGCTTTACTACGTCGCCACGCGCCAGCTCGACCGCGCCGCGCTCGACCTCGCATACGCGCTCGATCTGTCGGACCTCGAATCGCGGTCCACGGCGCAGATCGGACATTGGCTTCGCGCGCTGGCCACCGCCGTTCGTTACGTGCGCACCGGGCCGAACTTGCCGGCGCTCATCGAGCGCCTCGTCAAGCGCGCGGAGGGCGACGGCGTCGAGCGCGCGCTTCAGAACGAGATGAAGATCGACCTCGCCTACGTCCTCGGCGCGCTCGACCAACAGCTCGCGGCCGAGTCGCTCCTCGACGGCGGAAGTTCCGACGGGGAGCTCCTCGGCGGGCTCCTCGCGGCGCGCGCCGACCTCGCCTCGTCGCGCGGCGAGTTCCGGCTCGCGCGGCGTGCGCTCGAGCCGCTCTCGAAAATGACGCTCACCGATAGCGCCGCGCTTCATCGTCTCGCGCTCAGTCGCGCGAGGACGTTCGGCGCCGCCGGAGACACGGTGCTCGCCGAGCGCGCGCTCGCGGACGCCGCGGGGCTCGCGGCGCTCGACGATCCGCTGCTCGCGCTCGATCGCGCCGTGGTCCGGACCCAACTCCACGCGAGCGCCGGCAAATGGCGCGAAGCCGCGGAAGGGGCGGTCCACGTCGCGTCGCAAGCCGAGGAACTCGGCTTGCTATACGAAGTAGCGGCGAGCCTCTCCGAGCAGGCGGCGGCGCTGGTTCGCTTGGGCGAGCGCGCTCGGGCGCGCGCGGCGGTCGCGTCGGCCTTGTCCGCCGCCGAAGAAGCAAACGCCATTCGCGTCGCGCTCCGCTGTCGGTTGCTGCTCGGCTACCTCGCCAATCACGACGGCGCTCCCTCGCCGTCCGCGGAGTTCGCGGATCGGATCGCCGATGCCGAGAGCCGAGGATGGATCGGCGACGCGCTCCTCGGGCGATACCTCCGCGGTCGCGCCGCCGCCGAACAAGGCGCCATCGACGAGGCGCGGAGCGAGCTCCACCTCGCGCAGCGCATCGCGCTCTCGACCGGCAATCAGGCGTACGCCAACGAATGCGCCGCGGAGCTTCAGAAGATCGGCTGAGCGCCGCGGCGACGCGTCACCCCGGCGCGTTCGACAACACCGGGTGCCACAAGAACTGGATACGCGTCCCTTCCGGATCGAGCGCGTAGAACGAACGGCACCCGTCGCGGTGCGTGCGAGGACCAGCGGCCACGACCGCGCCCTGTTTTCCGAGATGCTCGGCCCAGGTGTCCACATCGCTCTCTTTGCCGAGCAAGATGCCGATGTGGTCGAGCCGGGTATCGTTCTCGCCGGCCTTCGAATCGGCGTGCAGCGCGAGGCTGTCGAGCCCGTTCGTGAGGTAGACGTTTTCGGCGTCGGGGCGCCATTCGACCTGGTACCCGAGGACCTCCGTGTAAAACCGTTCCATCGAGCCCAGGTCCTTGCACTTGAGCGCCACGTGCCGGAGGCCCCGCGTCATGCTCGGCAATGCCGTCATTGCAGCGAGCATAGCACCCGCGGCCGCGCCCGCCCTCGCTCGGCTAGCAGAGCTCGCTCAATCGGACGCGGCGAGGCGTTGCTCGATGGCCGCTAGCTGCGCGTTCACCTGTGGGTCACGTTGCCTCAGTTGCTCCACGCGGCGCACGGCGCTGATGACCGTCGTGTGGTCGCGATTGCCGAATGCGCGGCCGAGTTCCGGGTAGCTCGAGCCGAGACGCTGCCGGCAGAGGTACATCGCGACGTGGCGCGCGAAGGCGACGCTCTTGTGGCGATCTTTGCTGAGGAGCTCCGAGTTCGACAGGCGGAAGTGAGTGCAAACGGCGCGCTGAATCTCTTCGACGCTCGTCGCTTCGGCGCGCGTGGGAGAGAGCACCGCGATTTCCGACGTCGCGAAAGCGAGGTCGATCGCGCGGCAGGTCAAGGACGCCTTCGCTGCGAGGCGGATCAAGGTTCCCTCGAGCTCCCTGACGTTGGTCTTCACGCGCTGGGCGAGGAGAACGGCGACGTCATCGTCGAGCTGAATGCCCTCGAGCTGCGCCTTCTTCCTCACGATCGCGACGCGCGTTTCGAGCTCCGGGACGTGCACGTCCGCGACGAGGCCCGACGTGAACCGCGAGATGAGTCGCTCCGGCATGCGCTGGAGCTCCTGCGGATACTTGTCGCTGGAGACGATGATCGGCTTGTCCGTGTCGCGAAGCGCGTTGAACGTGTGAAAAAATTCTTCCTGCGTTTGTTCGCGACCGGCGAGCGACTGGATGTCGTCGAGGAGGAGCAAATCGCAGTCGTGACGGTAGCG
This sequence comes from Polyangiaceae bacterium, assembly GCA_036271175.1. Classification (GTDB taxonomy): domain Bacteria; phylum Myxococcota_A; class Polyangia; order Polyangiales; family Polyangiaceae; genus DASZVB01. The sequence goes on from DATBBD010000347.1 coordinate 11,858, forward strand.
AGCTCGGAACTCGTCCATCTTGTGGTGCTGGAGCGCGGCGATGAACTCGTTGGTGAACCGCTCCGCCGAAACGTAGACGACGCGTGCGCCCGGCTTTTTCTCGAGCACGCGATGAGCGATCGCATGCATCAAGTGCGTCTTGCCGAGCCCGGTTCCGCCGCACAGAAAGAGGGGATTGTACCTGGGTCCGGTTTCACCCGCCGAAGCGCACGCCGCGGCGTACGCGAGCTCGTTCGAGGTCCCGACGACGAAATTCGGGAACGTGTGCTTCGGGTTCAAGTTGTCGCCGTAGGACGGGCGCCCGACGGGCCTCACGATCGGCATCGGTGGCCGACTGCTCGCCGGCCTCGACCTCGGCGGCGGTCGCGTCGCTTTCGCGGGACACACTGGATTGTCGAGGTCGCTGGAGATGCGCCATTCGATACGAATCGCCTCGGGGGTCTCTTCCCCCGCGAGCTCACGAATGCGTCGCACGAGCGTCGGTTGGAAATGAGTCTTCACCCAGTCGCGCACGAATTCATCGCGAGCAGTGAGTGCGAGCACGCCGTCGTTGTAGCCCTCGAACTGGACGCTGCCGAACCACTGTTCGAACGAAGCGGGGGAGAGCGATCGCGTGTGCTCGATCGCGTCCTTCCAGATGTGGAGAGCTTGTGAAGAGCTATCCATGGTGATTAGAGGCACATCCAAAACGTCCCGACTCCAATGAAAAAATTACGTGTCTCACAGATTGTCCACAGGGTGGACAGCCTGTGAGTTGACTAGAGCCCCTGCCGTCCCGAGTTCGTCGCGCGGGGCGCCGAAAGCCTCGCGGTCATCGCACTGGAGAGAAGCAGGTACCTCATGCGCAGCGGACCGTTGCGGGTGACGTCGGCACTGAGAGAACGCGCCGCCGAACCAACCATGCGCGAGCTAGCACCGCCTCGTGACGGAACTCAATGGGGTATTTTTTTTTCGCCACGATCCCCGCGGAAAATCTCGTTCTTCGATCCGCGAGTGATCGCATCTCGACCGCTTCATCGCGACGCGCTTTCGCGACGCGATCAGTAAGTCATCAAACAAACAGAGAATTGGTCGTCGTCTTCCAAATCGCGTTCGCTCGCGTGGCGTCAACTTCCGCGATTTCTCCCGTCAAGGGTCGCGGGTACGAAAACGAATGGCGCCGAGTCGTTCCTGCTTCGGGCGCCGAGTCGGTTCGATCGAACGCGGCGAGCGTCGTGACGAGGCTTCGCGCCCCCTTTTATCGGCTGCGCTTTTGTTGCCCGCGAGCGCGCGTCGGAGTTAAGGACGTGCCCATTGCAGCACGAGGCACGAAACCTCGTCACGGCTCCGTCCATGCGCGAAGCGTTCGGAACTTCCGAAATGAAGCAGGGCGCTCGGCGCGCCGTATCGACGCTGACTGTGGCGTTCCTGATGGCGGCCGCGAGTTCGGGCCACGCCGACTCGAGCACTCTGCCGCCCGAGGTTGGATACAACTACGGGCAGATCGAGACGGCACGCTCCGCGGCGATGGGCGGCGCGCTCCGCGCGTTTTCGAATTCGACGGACGCGCTGTTCGCGAACCCCGCGAACATGGCGGCGACCCGCGTTTACCATCTGGGGGCCCTCGCCCAGATCTATCCGCAAGCGGATCGACAGACCTACGGAGCGGCGATCGTCGACTCGATCGTTTCCGCTTCGCGTCTAGCGGGCGGTGTATCCGCGACGTGGAACCGGCAAGATCCGAGCGCCGTCGATCGCACCTATTTCGACGTGCGTTTCGCGCTGGCGTATCCGTTCTCCGATCACTTTTTCCTCGGCGCGACCGGCCGCTACCTGTCGCTCAAACAGGACGGGTTTCCGCGCGGCCTCTATAGCCTCCACCCGAGCGCAGCAGCGGGCGGCTTGAACGACAAGGCGATCGTCGAGAACCTGACGTTCGAAGCGGGCCTGACCGTGAAGCCCGTGAACGAAGTTGCTATCTCGCTCGTCGGCCAAAATTTGACCGACCCAGGAAACGGCTATCTGCCACTCATGCTCGGCGGCGGCATCGCCTACGGCAGCGACCTCTTCACCCTGGAAGGCGACGTGCTCGGCGATTTCACGACGTACAACGAGTCGAAGGCGCGCGTGATGTTCGGCGGTGAGTTCCTGGCCGCCGATCACTTTCCGTTGCGGGCCGGCTACCGCTACGACCAGGGCGCGGTCACTCACGCCATCAGCTTCGGTGCGGGCTACACCGACACCGCGTACTCGATCGATCTGGCGCTGCAACAAACCGTCAGTGGTGGCGCATCGACGGCGATCACCATCGGGTTCACGTATCACGTCGAGACGTCGGGCATGGCGCCCGAGACCGATTACTAATCGGGGGGACCTTGGCCTTACTTAGCGGGGGGACCTTGTCCCCCGCGGCTCGCTCCGCGACCGCTCTGGGTCCTGGGGGGACCTTGTCCCCCGCGGCTCGCTGACGCGACCGCTCTGGGTCCTGGGGGGACCTTGTCCCCCGCGGCTCGCTGACGCGACCGCTCCCCCTGCCGCTTCGCGTGCTCGCTTCGCTCGCGTCGGGCGGCCCCGCGCTCCGGTTGCTTTGAGCGAAGCGAATACCAGGGGGACCGCCCCGAAGGGGCGAGGGGGGCGGGTACGCCACCCAAGAACAATCTCACGACGTCACAGTCCGCACGCCCGCGGCCTTCGGCGTGCTCGCTTCGCTCGCGTCGATGCGGAACTACTGAGCGCGGTTCAGCCGAGTGCGTCGGTGAGCGATGCATAGAGCGCGTCGCTGCCGGCGGCGAGCGCGTCGGCGGTCGTCACGGTCTCCGGCGACCGCCGGCTCTCGTCGCGGAGCTGTTCGATGGCGCGCGGGTTCCGATACCAGTCGTCGTCGTGAAGCTCACGGAGCACGTCGCTCTGGCGGCTTGCGAGGACGATCGCGGCGAAGCGCTGAGCATCGTCGACGTGCAATCCGAAGAGCGCGCCGGCTCGCTCCGGCGGAACGCGGAGCCCGAAGGTTCGGTACACTTCCGCCTCGAAAGCGTCGCGGAACGCGCGGCGACCTTCGAGCGCCGCCGGTTTGAGGACGACGCGGAGCGCGGCCTTCCTCGATTCGATCAACGCCGCTGCCGCGATGGCGCGACGGTGTTTCGCGAGGCGCGACGGGTCGACGCCGAGAGACCGTTTCACGAAGCGGTCGTTCCCGAACAGGCCGGCGAAGAGCGCGCCCGTGGTGCGACGACGAAGCCCGTACGGATCGTGGGCGACGACGTACGGCTGATCGCGCGGCGCCGTCGCGTCGGTCCATGCCGCACCGACGTCGCCGAGCGCCCGCAGAAAGCTCGCCGCGCCGTAGGGCGTCGGGAGCTCATCCACGTCGAGCGACAAGCTGCGAAAGAGATCGCCGTCGCGAAACAAGTCGAGGATCGTCGACGGCGAGAGATGCCGGGGAAGACCTTCGTTCGCGTCGCTCGCGAGCGCGAGGTCGACGAGGGCGCCGAGGGTCTCCGGCGCGAGGTCCGCGAACATGTCGTTCGTGCGATCGAGCCACCGCGACGCCGCTTCGGCGACGTCAGGGCCAGCGCCCTCCAGCGCATCGAGTGAGCTCACGCCCATTCGCGTGGCGACTTCGGCGCGTCGTTCCCATAAGAGCACGACGGCCTCGGACAGGTTCTCGGCACTCGCGACGTACGACTCGAGCCACGCCTCTCGTCGCTTCGGCTCGGCGAGCGCACGGGCGAGGAAATCGTGGAGCGACGAGCGGACGCGCTCCGGATCCGAGACGACGTGCGGCACGTGATGCCGTTCCGCCGCGATCGCGACGAGCACCCTCAGATTGATGCGCTCCTCGGCGAGCCGGTAGATCACGCGCAGGAGCGGGTGCTTCAGCGGGTCCGACTCGGGAAATTCCGAGACCACGACGAACGCCGCGCGCGTCGCGACGAGGCGCTCGACGATGAAGGGATCGCCGTCGAGCCCTTCTCCGTGACGAAGCCGGCGTCGCCACGTTCGAACCGCTCGCGACAGCTCGGCGATCGCGCGGTCGAGCCGGAGCGGGTCGCCTTCTTCGATATCGCGTTCGGTCAGCATGACGCGGGCATAGTAGCCCGCGCCGGCTTCGTGAATACTCGGGCGTCTTCGCCGAAAGGTTTGCGCCCGCTTTCATGGTTCGTCGTCTGCCCGTCGTTCAAGAGTCGACGTCCGAGGACGCCATCGCCGCCGCCCGGCCGCGTTGGCAATGGACGGCGCTCGCGGCCGTGCTCGCCCTCCTCTTGTTCCTTCCACTCGCCGCGATTGCGACGCCGCTCGGCGTTCGAATCGCAGCGCGTCTCGTCGGCGTGTCGCCCGCCGAGGTTGCGGACGGTAGGTCGACCGTGGCGTCGCACGACGTCGCTCTCCTCGCTCTCGCCGTGGCGGTGCCGCCGCTCCTCGCCTTTGCGGGCGCATGCCTCGGTGCCGGCGCGATCGTCGGTCGCTTCGGCGGGCGATCGGGGGCGCGGGAAGCGAGCATCGCCGCTGCCGTCGCTGCGGCGACGCTCGCGTCATTTTCGTTCTTCGCGCGCGGCGCGGGCTCCGTGACGGTGAGCCTCGGCGCCTTCGCGGTGTTGCTCGTTACGGGTCCCCCGAGCGCCGCCCTCGGCGCCCTATGGGCCCAGAAAAAACGCCCCGCCGCGTCCCTCCGCTGAGAAACGCCGCCCTTTTTGGGGATCGTGCGAGTGCCCGGCCGCCTCTATAGTGCTAGGTTCCTCCGGATGAGCGCCATCGACGACGAACTGGCGAAGGCCGTCGAAGAATCCGAAAACGACGAAGCCGCGCGTCCCGTCGTGGTGCCGGAAGCGGCCCCGCTTCGCCCGCCGCCGCGTCGCGAGCTCAAGCTGCTCATCGCGCTCCTCGTCATGGGCGCGAGCATCCTCGTCCTCGTGATGACGACCTTCAACGACTCGGCCATCTACTCGAAGGGCGTCGACGAGCTGCTCGCTCAGAAAGACAAGCTCGCGTCGCGCAACCTGAGGGTCCAGGGCACGCTCGTGAAGGGCACGCTCGTTCGTCGTGACACGCCGTGCGAATACCGGTTCCGCATGAAGAAGAACGGCGCGGAAATCGAAGTGCGCTATCCGCAGTGCGTCGTTCCCGACACCTTCCGCGACGTGCCGAACATCGACGTCGACGTCACGGCAACCGGCAAGCTCGCTTCCGATGGACACTTTCAGGCCTCGGAAATCATGGCGAAGTGCCCGTCGAAGTACGACATGAAGCAGCGCGCCGCTTCGGGCGAGAAAGCGCCGCACGCGGCGTCGTTCATGCCGCCCGCGGGTCCGGTCGGACAGGTTCTCTAGAACGATGTGGGATCGGTTTCTGCGCGCGTGCCGTCGCGAGCCCGTCGACGCGACTCCGGTCTGGTTCATGCGGCAAGCGGGCCGCTACATGGCCGAGTATCGAGCGATCCGCGAGAAGCACACGCTCCTCGAGATCTGCCGGCAGCCGGAAATCGCCGCGCAAGTGACGCTCCAGCCCGTCCTTTCGCACGGTGTGGACGCTGCGATTCTCTTCGCCGATATCTTGCTTCCGCTCGAACCGATGGGCGCGCCCTTCGAGTTCGCGGCCGGTGAAGGCCCGCGGTTCTTCGAGTCGGTGCGCGACGCGGCCGCGGTCGAGCGGCTCCGCGTGATCGACCCGGAAGAAGATCTGCCGCACGTGCTTCAAGCGATTCGCATTTTGCACCGTGAGCTCGAAGGCAAGACGCCGCTCATCGGATTTGCCGGCGCGCCGTTCACGCTCGCGAGTTACCTCGTCGAAGGCGGCAAGAGCGCGAACTACGCGACGACGAAGCGCCTCATGTATCGCGAGCCCGCGCTCTTCAACGCGCTGATGCAGAAGCTCGCCGAGGTCGTGCGCCGTTACTTGCGCGCGCAGATCGCGGCCGGAGTGGACGCCGTCCAGCTCTTCGATTCTTGGGTCGGCGAGCTCTCGCCGCTCGACTACGAGGAATACATCCTGCCGCACGTGCGCCACATCCTTTCCGATGTGCAAACGACGGGTGTGCCGGTCATCCATTTCGGCACCGGCACCGCGATGCTCCTCGAGCTCCAGAAGCGCGCGGGCGGCACGGTCATCGGCGTCGATTGGTGCACGCCGCTCGATCAAGCGCGCGCCCGGCTCGGCCGCGACGTCGCGCTCCAGGGAAATCTCGAGCCCATTCTCCTCGGCGCGCCGAAGGAATTGCTCACGCGGCGAGTCGAAGACGTGCTCCGCCGTGGCGGCGGGACCGGTCACATCTTCAATCTCGGTCACGGGATCTTGCCGGACACGCCGCCGGACGCCGTCAAATACGTCGTGGACCTGGTTCACGAGCGCACGGCGACGTAATGGTCCGCGCCATCGCCGCGCGGATGGCCGACACGACGGGAACGCCCGCTCCCGGAGTCGTCGTCATCGGCGCTGGAGTCACCGGGCTCGCCGTCGCGCAAGCGATCCATCGCGCGCGGCCCGACGCGCGCCTCGTCGTGCTCGACGAACGCGAGCGCGCGGGCGGTAACATCTACACCGAGCGCGTGGACGGGTTCGTCCTCGACGCCGGCCCCGACTCCTTCGTGCGCACGAAGCCCGCCGCGCTCGAGCTCTGTCGCGAGCTCGGCCTCGAATCGTCGCTCGTCCAGACGCGCGAAGCGGCGCGCCACGTGTTCGTCGCGCATCAGGGCAAACTCGTACGGCTCCCGGCGGGCATGGTGCTCGGCGTGCCGACGCGGCTCGCCCCGTTGATGAGCACGCCGCTCCTCACCGCTCGCGGCAAGCTCCGGGTGCTCGCCGAACCGCTCGTACCGCGACGCCTTTCCGACGACGATGAATCCGTCGAGGATTTTTTGTCGCGGCGACTCGGGAACGAAGCGGCCACGAAGCTCGCAGCGCCGCTCCTCGGGGGGATCTACGCGGGCGACGTGCGAACGCTCGGCATTCAAGCGACGTTCCCCGAGCTCGCGGCGTTCGAGCACCACTACGGCAGCATCCTTCGTGGCCTCATGATGCGCGAGCGCGGCGGCGGCGTTTCTCCGTCGAGCCGCGAGCTCTTTTCGTGGCTCCGTCGAGAAGAGACGAGCGCCGCGAGCCCGTTTCTGTCGCTGCGCGGCGGAATGGGCGCGCTCATCGATGCCCTCGTCGAGGCGCTTCCGCCCGGCACACTCCGCACGGGCGCGCGCGTGACGTCGATCGAACGCCGCGCGCGCGGCTTCACGGTGCGTACCGCCGCCGACGTTTTCGACGCCACGTCCGTCGTGGTCGCGACGCCGGCTCACGTCGCGTCGCGCCTCGTCCCCGACGGACGCCTCGCGGCGGAGCTCGCC
>DATBBD010000348.1:0-1985 GCA_036271175.1 Polyangiaceae bacterium
GGGTTCATCGATGCGTGGGAGCGGTGCCTCGGCGCTGCGCGAGTAGCGATGGACGAGGCGCACGAGCAACGGGCTTGCATCGACGCGGGTCGATTGGCGGACGGGCTCCTTTCCTGCGGGCGATTTTTGGCGGGCGTGCGCATCTTGCCGGGCATCGCCGGCCAAGCCGCGCAGTTGGTCCTCGAAGCGGCGGATGGAAAGCGACTCGTATCGATTCTAGGCCATGGGCATCCGAAGAGCCTCGGTTCCACACTCGCGAAGCTGACGATGCTCGCCGGGCGAATGCCGGTCATCGCGCTCAGAGAACGCGCGCGCGATCTGTCGCCCACGTGGAAGGACACGATCGCGAAGCGCGACGCACTCCTCGAAACCGGTCACGCAGAATGGATCTGGGTCGAATCGGACGACGTCGTGCGCCTGCTCTCGCTCGACGCTCTCCTGCAAAGCGCGCGTTCGGGCGACGTCACCGACGAACGCGGCGAACCCGTGGACCTCGCGCGGGTCCTCGAATGGGTTCGAGGGGTGCTCGGAGTGCCGGATTGGCCCATCGTCAGGTCGCTCCTCGGCGACGGTGACGAGAAGCCCGAGGCGCTCCTCGAGCGAGAGGAGAAGGCCGAGAAAGAGGCGCGAATCACCGCGCCGGTCGTCGCTGCCACGCCGGCCATGGATCCAATTCCGGCCGCGGGAGTCGCCGTCGCCGTGCTGCGACAGCTACGCATCGCCTCGCTCGAACGTGTCGTGCGTGAGGCGGCGCGTGTCGAGCCGACTTCGACGCGAAACGCCGTCGTGGCGGAGCTCGAGGCGAGTCCTCAAGTTCGCTTTTTCGGACGAAATATCGTTGGTGTGAGGGTGGGTTCATGAGCGAACGAATCAGCGTGACCGAGGTTCGGAACGCGTTGCGCTGCCCGCGCATCTTCGCGCTCGGTAGACTTCGCCGGCGCGCAGTGGCGTTCCCCGTGGGTTCTTCCTGTCTCGGGGCGACGTTCCATCGCGTCCTCGAGGCATTCAGTGGCCAGGTTGCGGATCCACCGACAGACTTTGCTGCCCTCGCGAAGGGCGCGCCGCTCGACGCCGTGAGGGCAAGCCTATCGACCTGGCTTCTCGAGCGCCTCATGGACGAGGTCGACGCGGATCCGACCTATCACACCATCCCCGGCGAAGTGGATGACCTGGCCGAGGCTCTCCGGGAGCTTGCTCGACATCTCGCCGCGCGGCTCCGAGAATTCGATGAAGCTCCCGCGAGCGCGATGCCGAAGCTCTTCCGCGCAGCGGAGATGACGATCGAGGCGCGCATGGGTGAAGGAGGGCCGCTCGTGCACGGGCGCATCGACGCACTCTATGGCGATGCTCGAGGCAGACTCGAAGTCGTCGAATACAAGCTCACTGACGAAGCCAACGACGAACTCGATAGAGCGCAGGTGGCACTCTACAGCGACCTCCTGCGTTCCGCCGAACGCATAGCCGTCGGCGCGACCGTGTTGCGATTCACGCCAGCGTTGCGCGAGACGAAAATGAACGAACAGGCCGCCGAGGCGCTCCTCGCGGGGACGGTACGTCCACTGCTCGACAGGATGGCGACCTGGGCTTTGGAGCCACTTACGGCGCCGCCGACACGAAGGAGCGATCTATGTCCGGGATGTCCAGTTTCGCGGGATTGCGCGGAGGCGTTCCCCGAGCGATTGCCCATCCGCGACGATCCCCCGATGGCCGCGACGCGCCCACACGCCGCATTGGAGTCGGGCATCGTCGCGGCGGAGCCTCCGGCAGTGGCCACTCCCCTGGACGCCGACGAAAAAGGGCGAAAGGAAGCGTATGCGCTCTCGGAGCGCGTTCTCCAGGAGCTGAAAAAAGTCGGCGTGTCGGCGATCTGCCCGCGTCCGCCGGTGGTCGGGCCCACGTTGTATGTGATCGAGGTCGTGCGCCCGCGCGGCGCGGTTAGTCATCTCGACCGCGCGGCAGAGGACGTTCGCCATCGGGTCGCGGCG
>DATBBD010000349.1:0-3562 GCA_036271175.1 Polyangiaceae bacterium
GCGTCGTACCTGAGTCCGTTCAGCGACCCCGTGGCGTTCTTGCGCGCCGTGAGCAGTCGCGTTCCCGCGCTCTACGGCGATCTCTTCCTGGGCAGACCCGCGGGGGATTGGTCGGCGCGACCCTTGGATCGCAGTGCGCAAGAGTTCATGGGGCTCGTCGGGCTCGCTGCATTCGCTTGGGGCGCGCGCTTCGCGGCGGAAGAGCTCGCGCCGCGCGAACGTCGCGCGGTGCACGCGCTGGCGCTCGGTTCGGTGCTCTCCGCGATTCCCACCGCGAGCGGCATCCCCGAAGATCGGTTACTCGTTGCAGCGTCGCTCGGTGCGTGCGGCGTGTTCGCCACGTTCGTCGTCGAGGCGTGGCGGCGACGTCCGCGGTTTTCGTCATCGACGAAATGGGCGCTCCCCAACACCCTGGCCGCGCTGCTCATGGTGCCCCTAATAAAAATCGGAATCGTCGACGCTCCTCGACGTTCGCGAGGTGTGTCGGAATGGTTCGGTGTAGCGGCTCCGGCGCTCCAGCGCTGGGCCGACGACGCCGAGATCCCAGAAACACGCGGCGCGCCGCCGAGCGTGTTCCTCGTCGCGGGCGCCGATTTCACAACGAACGCGAATATCCCTTGGCTTCGTGCTCTCGACGACAAGCCACTGCCGCGCACTTTCTTCCGATTGGGCGGTTCGCCCGGTGTTCACGAAATTCTTCGTGTGGCGCCGAACGTCCTCGAGATCCGAGCGCTGATGTCGGACGTCGATGGCGTCTTCGCCGGCGGCCTGTACCGGTCGACGAACGCCAAGCTACGCGTCGGCGACGTATTTCGGGCGGCCGGCGTGAAGGTGGAAATCCTCGCCGTCGATCGCATGAATCCGCGGCGGTTCCGCTTCACGTTCGAGCGCGACGTCGACTCGCCCGATTATGTCTTCGTCCACCCGATGCACGGGCGCATCGAGCGCGTCCGAATGCCGGCGGTGGGCGAAGTGCTCCGGCTCCCGATCCCCGAGCAGCCGCCGATGTAGCGACGCGCGAGTGCGCCGGCTGCGGCGTGGTCGGGGCACAAAACACGAAGGCCCCACTCGACGATCGTCGGGCGGGGCCTCGTGCGAGCTTCGAAGGAAGCTCGAGGGGTCCGATTACTTGGCGTCTTTGCCGGCGTCGGCCGGGCCAGAGTCCGGGGTGGATGAGTCCGGGCCCGCGTCGGTGCTCGCTTTGCCGCCCGTCGAGGCCTTGCCGCCGGTGCCGGCCGTGGTGCCGCCCGTCGCTGCGCCGCCCGTTGCCGCGCCGCCGCTGCCCATCGTGCCGCCTGCGCCACCCGATCCGGTGGTGCCGCCGGTCGATGCAGGCGAGCAACCCGACGTCACGATCTTGCAGGTCGAATCACAGCTGAGCGTGCCGACCGTGTCGGCGCCCATCGTCTCGGTGCTGCAGGTCTTGCCGTTGAACAAGTCCGTGTCGCAGTCTTCATTCGCGTCGATCTTGCCGTTGCCGCAGAGCGCGCCGGCGTCAGTCGAACTTCCGGGGCTCGAGCTGCTGCTGCAGGCCGCGATGATACCGGCCGCGAAAAGGACTAGAACGGGGCGCTTCCAGGAAATCGTACTCATGATTAATTCACCCTCTTTGGGCGGTATATCCGCGAAGTCACTAGGTTTATCTGTCCTTGTCGCAGCCGGTCACCCAATCCCCAAAGGGTGTTTCAGTTCAGGGAGAAAAAAGCAGGGGATTTGTGAGACCGAGTGGGACAACCAGCGAGAACGGCTCTTGGTATCATGACGTTTGTGACAAGTAAATCTGATGTACAGGTCGGTAAGCCGGAAAACGCCGAGTCAGCGTATTTTCCGCCTGATCGTCAAGTCCTCGTTTTTTTCCCTACCTACAACGAGGCGGGAAACGTCGCGCGGCTGATCCGAACCGTTCTTCGATATGTCCCGCGTGCGCACGTGCTCGTCGTCGACGATGCGTCGCCGGACGGCACCGGCGAGATCCTCGACGGGCTCGCCGAAGAGCTGCCGCAGCTGACCGTGATTCATCGGCCCGGCAAGCTCGGGCTCGGCTCCGCGCACAAGCTCGCGATGCTCTATGCGCGCGACGCGAACTTCGACGTGCTCATCACGATGGATGCCGATTTTTCGCATCACCCGCGATACCTGCCGCAATTTCTCGAGCTCCTCGAGAACGCGGACTTCGTCACGGGCTCGCGATACATCCACGGCGGGCGCTCCGACTACGGCTTTGGTCGCATGTTGATCAGCCGCACCGCGAACCTGATGGCGAAAATGGCCGTCGGGCTCCCGCTCGAAGAGAACACGACGATGTACCGGGGCTTCACGCTCCCGCTGCTCAAGCGTCTCAACGTGCGCGCCATCCGCTCGGAGGGTTATTCGTTCGCCGTCGAGTCGCTGCATCAGGTCGCGCAAATCACCGACCGACTCGTCGAGTTTCCGATCCACTTCGAGAACCGTGCGACCGGTGCGTCGAAGATTTCCGAGACCGAGATCTACAAGGCGGTCCTCACGATTCATCGGCTCGCGCTGAGTCGCCTCTTCCGCAAGCGGGCGCGCGCCACGGAGCCCGACGGCGAGATCCTCGCGTGCAACGTCTGCAGTGGCACCCAGCACCTCGAGATCTACCCGCCGAAGCTTGCGTCGCCGGGGCACAGCTTGCGCGACGCGTCGCCGTACAGCTGCGCGACGCACTCGTCGCGCTCACACGGACAGATCTTGCGCTGCCTCCGTTGTGGCCTGGTTTTCATGCGTCCGAGCCACTCGAAAGACGAGCTCGTCGGCGAGTACCGCGACGCCGTCGACCCGGTGTATCTCGAGAACATCGCGGCCCGCGAGGCCACGTTCGAGCGAAACCTCGCCGACGTTCGTCGCTTCATCGGAGACGGCGATCGCGTGCTCGAGATCGGCAGCTATTGCGGCGCGTTCCTGAAGGTCGCGCGCGAGGCGGGGCTCGACATCGTGGGGCTCGAGCCGTCGGTGTGGGCGGCGCGAGCGTCGGCTGCGATCACCGACGCGGAAGTCGTCTGCGGCACCCTCGACGATCTCGCCCCCGAAGGGCGGCGGTTCGACACGGTCGTCGCCTGGGACGTGCTCGAACACTTCGCGGACCCGGCCGGCGAGCTCCGGAAGATCCACGCGCTCCTCCCCGAAAACGGCACCCTCCTCTTCTCGACCTTGATGATCGACAACTGGTTCCCGAAGGTCGCGGGCGAGCACTGGCCCTGGCTGATGGATATGCACCTCTACTACTTCACCGAGGCGACGATCCGGAACGTCCTCAAGGAGACCGGTTTCGAAATCGTCGAGTCGCAGAGGTACACGCACATCGTGACGCTCGAGTATCTCCTGTCGAAACTCGGGACCCTCGGGGTGCCCGCGGCGGCGGCGCTCGCCACCGCGGCGTCGAGCTTCGCCTTCGCCAAGACGCAGATCCCGTTCCGGTTCGGCGACATCAAGCTCTTCGTGTGCCGCAAAATCGCGGAGGCGCCCGCGCGCTCCGTCACGCGCATCACTGCGCCGAGTGACGAGACCCACGACGTTCGCGTCGCGGAATAGGCGGCGTTCGCGT
>DATBBD010000350.1:0-4415 GCA_036271175.1 Polyangiaceae bacterium
CCGCGACTTCCGGCATCGCGGAACGGTACCACCGAGGTCCGCGCCGCGCCCGCGCGGAACGCATCACGCCCAGCTCGTGTGCACCGCGTAGTTCGCGGCGCGGGTATCGAGGCTCAGGAAGGAAAAGCGTCCGTTGGCGCACGAGCCGCTGTTCAGGAAGAGCGCCGACGGATGCTCGGCGCGCACCGGAACGTGGGTGTGACCGGTGACCACCACCTCCGCGCCCCGCGACTTGGCGAGCGACACCGCCCACTTCTGGAACGTGCAACGCGCCGGATCCGGAGTGGCGCCGGAGCGCACGCGATCGATGGCGTCGAAGAGCCGGTACAGCGAGCCCATGCCGAGCCTCAAGATCCACGCGCCGAGCCAGACGCCGAGTTCCGATAGCCAGCGCGCATTACGAATCAGGACGTCGTGGTGATGGCCGTGCGTGAACAAGAGCCGCGTGCCGCGATCTTCGATGACGATTTCCTCGGGGACGCCTTCTGCCACACCGGCGACGAGGTCGTGATTTCCGTGAACGTAGGTGTACGCGGAACGCTCGAATCTCTTGGCGATTTCGGGGTGCGCATCGCGGCAGCGACGAAGCGCGATCGCCGGATCGCGGGGCCAATCGGGGGTCAGCGTTTCCCAAACGTCACCGAGTAAAACGATGCGTTCGAAGTTCGATTCGAGGAACGAGAGGAACTGTAAGAACCGTTCGTCCTCGTGGCGGAAGAGGTCGCTTCGGTCACCGGGACCGAGGTGCAAATCGGAAATGACTGCGATGTTCATCTTTTTTCTCTGACCATGCCTATTGCCGGACGAATGTGGCAACGGGGTGGCGTCTCACGGAGTTGGCAGAGTTGTTTCTGCGGCCTTTCCTTCTCGTCACACGGACCCTCGACGATGAACCCCCGAGATGCACCCCATGGTCGCGCTCGCCCTGCTCACGGTCGGAATCGCGTCGCTGCTGTTCTCCTTCGTGACTCAGATCTGCGTCCGGATCATCACGACGAAGCGGAAGCGCGGCGGGCCGACACCGCCCATTTCGGTGCTGAAGCCGCTGAAAGGCGCCGACGACGACCTGTTCGAGAACCTGTCGTCGCTCGCCGCACAAGATTACCCGGAATTCGAGCTCGTCCTCGGCGCCGAGGACGCGATGGATCCGGCCCTCGGGGTGGCCAGACGCGTCGCTCGCGCGTTCCCGCACGTGCGCATCACGGTCGTCGCGGGCGGCGATCCGATCGGCCATAACCCGAAGGTGAATAACCTCGCGCAGCTCTTCGACGCCGCGCGACACGACTGGGTGCTCGTCTCCGACGCCGACGTGCGCGCCGGGAACGAATACCTCCGTGCGATGGCCGCCGAGACCCGCGATCCTTCCGTCGGCCTGATTTCCAGCGTGATCGTCGGGATCGGCGAGCGCAGCTTCGGCGCGACGCTCGACACCTTGCACATGAACGGCTTCATCGTGAGCTCGGTGTGCGCCGCGGATTTACTCGTCGACCATCCGTGCGTCGTCGGAAAATCGATGCTTTTTCGCCGGAGCGATCTCGCGCGCCTCGGCGGCCTCGATCTCGTCAAAGACGTCCTTGCCGAAGATTATCTCCTCGGTCGCGCCTTTCACCGCGCGGGGCTCAAGGTCGCGCTCTCCGGCTATGCCATCTCCGCCGTCGCCGGTGCTCGGCGCTTCGGTGCGTTCTTCTCGCGTCACGTTCGCTGGAGCCAGATGCGCCGTCACATCGCGCGTTTTCACTACATCGGCGAACCGCTGCTCCTGCCGACGCCGTGGCTCGTCGCCGCGCTCTTCGTATCGCTCTACGCCGGACGCGCGAGCGGCAAGCTCGAGCTCGGCATCGACGCGGCTGCACTCGCGTCACTCGTCGCGCGTTGCCTCAGCGAATCCCTGCTCGCGAAGTACCTCCGCGGCCGCTCCCTCGACGTCGTCGACGCTTTTCTCGTCCTCGTGAAGGACCTCATCGTCACCGTCCCCTGGATCCTCGGATGGTTCAAAACCACCGTCGAATGGCGCGGCAATCTCTTCCGCATCGGCGCGGACTCGCTGCTCACGCCCGTCGTCGACACCGCCGAATCCGCCGACGCGATCCAGAACCAGGTCTGACGACTGCCGCACGGTCCGCACGCGGCCCCGTGTGCGTCTGCGGAGCGCCTCCGATCGAAGCCAAGTAAGCATGAGCTGCCCCACCCCGGCGCGGCTCTGCCGCGCCGCCCTCCCCAAAGACGCCGCCCCAAGCCGCGGCGTCAGGGGAGGGGCCGCGCGCGGGACGCGTGGCCACGCTTCGACCAGCACTGGTGCATGTGGAGAAACCGCGAGGCAGCCTAGCCGGCGACCAACGGCCGCGAAGCAGTCGGGTTCGGCTCGGTTTGCGTCCAGAGCGCGGGGGTTCGCGTCGTCGCGGGCCGTGCGCCGAGGTGAAGGAGCGCGTAACCGATGACGACCCAGCAGAGCTCGCGGAGGCGTTTCGCGAGGACGAAGGCGGCGCAGATCGCGAGCGCGTGGGCGTCGCCGCCGAGGAATGCGGCGTAGCCGAGTTCTTGTGCGCCGAGGCCGCCGGGCAAGAGCACGAGGAGGTGGCGGGCGAGGACGACGACGGATTCGATCGCGACCGCGTCACCCCAATTCAGGTGCTTGCCGAGGACCGTGAGGATGAGCCAGGTCTCGCTCGCTTCGAGGAGCCATTGGAGCAGACACGGTGCGGCGAGCCAGAGTCGCATCGCGAGCGGTTTGCCGAAAAAGCTCGCCGCTGCGCCGTCCATAGAGACCACGTCGTCGTTCCAGCGAGCGAGAAACGCGCGCCACGCGCGCACGGGAACGCGCGCGAGCGCCGTGTGAATCGCGCGGAACGTGCCGCCGCCGGCGAAGGCGAGCGCCATGGCTTCCGAAGCGACGAAGAGCACGAGCGCGGCACCGAGCGGAAAATACGCCAGCGCCGGTAATCCGATGGCGCGCCCGAATCCTTCGGCCAAGACGCGGTGACCGAGCCAGCACCCGGCGAGCAAGTACCCGACCTGAGCCGCAAGGAGCACGTATTTGCGGGCGGCGATGCCGGCCATGCTCGTCGAGAGCGAACACCCGGCGTCACGAACGAGGAGCACGGGTTTCAGGGTCTCGGCCCAGAGCGCGCCGAACGGCAAGATCGGCGAGAGCGATTCGGAAGCGACTCGCACCCGGAACAGCGACCAAAAGCGGGGTCGCGCGTCGAGCGCGAAGAAGGCGCGGCGCCACGCGAAGACCTCGAGGGCGATGGCCGCTGCGTAGGGCAAGTAGGGCAAGAGGAGGAGCAGCAGGACGGGGCCGAGGCCGCTCATCAGATGCACCGTGCCGCCCAAGTCGACGCCGCGGAACGCGACCGCGACGAGTCCGAACGCTGCAACGACCCCGACCGTGCGAAGGATCGAATTCACAGCTGAGCAGACTTGCAGGCCTGCTTGGCGGAATGGAGGCGGAGCAGAAACCTTTCCGCGACGAACGTGCGGAACGGCTCGGCAAACGGCCGAAGATCGCGTGAACGCTCGGCTCAGTCAGGCTCGCGAGCGCCGCGACCCCTGAGTTCGGCTCAGCTCAGCGCGTCGCGGACGCTGTGCGCGATGTCGCTCGCGCCGTCGCCGATGCGCTCGAACGCGGATGTGACCGCATGGAGGCGCTGCGCGGTGTCGAACCCGCCGACCCGGCCGACCACGTCGAGGAGGTCGAGATAAGTCTGAGCGAAGCAGGCGTCGACCGTCGGGCCTTGCCTGAGCACGCGATCGGCGGAGCTACTGTCGTTTTCACGAAGCGCACCGAGGGCGTCGCCGAGGAGCTCCGGAACCAACTCTGCGAGGCGGTGGATGGCGGGCTGCGTCCGGACCAGCGGACGATCGGACAGCTCGATGACCTCGGCGCAGATGCGCGCGGCGAGATCGGCGATGGTATGGAGCGACGTGATGAGCCCGACTTCGGCGCCGATGGCGTTCCGTCGGGGCGCCCCTAGGACTTCCGACCACGCGCCGTCGAGGGCGGAGTCGACCTGCGAATGCTCGCCGCCGGCCGCGAGCAAGGACGCAGCAAGAGTCGCATTTCCTTCGACGAAGGCGCGGCCGCTGCTTCGTGCCAGGGCGCCGACACGGTCGGCCAGCGGCACTAGCCATTCGAGCGGGAGCGAGGATGACCGAGCGCCAGAAACCATCGCGTTTTGCATCGGGTGCGGCTCATCTAACACGGTGGACATCAACATGGAGCGCGTTCCGAAAACGGCATCGGGAATCGCCGGTGATCGTCCCTTTTGTCACCGAATTGTTACCGTTCCGTTGGTTGTCCACAGCCCTTTCTGATGCGAGAGTCGCGCGCCCGGGCGTGTGGGCAAAAGTGGCCTCGCGTCGTTAGAATGGACGGAACCATGTCAGAAGTCATCGAGCACGAAGACGCGCCGAAC
>DATBBD010000351.1:0-7276 GCA_036271175.1 Polyangiaceae bacterium
TGGTGCTCACGCCGCCGAGCACGACGGCGGCGAGGACTGCGAACGCCGAGGCGCGGGCGGCGAGCGCCCACGGCTCCTCGCGAAAGGTGCTCGCGGCGAGGGCTGCGAGAGCGGACCACGGGCTCGCGCCGACGGTTGACCCCGACGCGAACGCGACCAACGCCGCTCCGACCCCCATCGCCAGCAGGGCCAGGAACAGCAGACGATTCAGCGCGACTTGCATCGACGACGCCAAAAACCACTCCTAACGAAGCACACGATACATGAATTCGGTTTGTCCCGCCGAAGCCGTCCCGAGTAGTCTGCCGGACGTCCATTCATCAGGAGAGGTGACTATGGGAGCCTTTGGAACGATGTTGTCGCCGCCGATCGGCCGGCGAGCGAAATTGCCGCGCGCGATCGCGTTGGGCACGATGATCGGTGTCGGCGTGCTCGCGGCCGCGACGCTCACGCTCGCGACGGCGGAGGCGCAAACACCGCCGAAGTTGGCCGCGCCGCCCGCAAAACCCAAGCCGGCGCCCGCCGCGCCCGCGGTTGCACCCCCCGCCGTAGCGCCTGCGGCAGCACCCGCGGCGGCCCCGACGGCAGCTTCTTCGACCACTGCGGCCCCCGTGGCGCCCGTCGGAAGGCTCACCCTCGACGGGCTCGCACTTCGGGTGGCCGAGCGCCAAAAGACGATCGATGCGCGGCGCCTCGCTGACCAGCAACGCATTCAAGTTCGATGGGGAGCCTTGGTGAACGTCCCCGCGGTTCATGAAGAGCTGAAGCAACACGCCGAGCGGCTCGCCCTGCTCGGACGCATCGTGGAGCTGGGACAGGTGGAGGGCAAAATCGCCGTCATTGCCGGTGCTTCGAGGGCAATGGCGCGCGAAAATGTGCGTCACGAGCGGCAGATGCAAGCCCTCGCCGCCGCGGCGAACACGCCCGTCGCGGGAACCGGAGGTGCGTCGTGATCCGCCGCGCCATCGTTCTTGCATGCTTCGCGATGCCGTTTACCGGATGCAAAGCAAAGCCGGCCGACCCCGCCGCCGCGCCTTCGGCGTCGGTAGCGCCGCCCGCGGTTACTGCTACTGCAGCGGCGACCGGCAGCGATATTCCAACCGAAGAGGACTTCGAACAGGAGGCCCTCGATCAGGTGAATGCCCAGAACCTCGAGGCCCAGCTCGCCAAGCTCGAAGCGGATATCGGACCGTGACGTTGGTCTCGTGACGGCGGAGGCGCCGGGGTGATCGCACGCCCGGCGCTTGCCGCTTCCGAAGCCGTCGCGCTCGAGTGTGCGAGCGTCGCTGCGGGGTACGAAGAGGACGGCGGGGCGCGTCGCGTCGTCTTTTCGAACGCCACGTTCGCGCTCGACGGCCGTGAGCCGTTCGTCGTTCTCGGTCGTTCGGGGAGCGGTAAGTCGACGCTGCTTCGGTTATTGAATCGGTTCGAAGACCCGATTTCGGGCGCCATTTCATTTCGTGGCAAACCCCTCGCCGACTATTCGCCGCTCGTGCTGCGCCGGAGAGTGCGCCTCGTCCTTCAGACTCCCGTCGTGGTGGAGGGCACCGTCGCCGACAATCTCGCGCTTCGACCCGCGCGCGAACCGCCGCCCGACCGGGCCCTGCTCGCGTCCTTGCTCGACGATGTGGGCCTCGGCGCCGATTTTCTCGACCGCGACGCCACGCGGCTCTCGGTCGGCGAACGACAGCGCGTCTGTCTCGCCCGCGCTCTCGTCTCCAATCCGGAAGTGCTCCTCCTCGACGAACCGACGAGCGCGCTCGATCCGCGATCGCTCGGCGTCATCGCCGATCTCGTGCTCTCGTTGAAGGAGACGCACCGCCTCGTCATCGTCGCGGCGACGCATCAACCGGAGCTCGTGCGACGTCTCGGCGGCCGCGTCTTGCTCCTCGAAAACGGGCAGGCGCGAACCGACGTCGCAAATGACGAAATCGCGGCGTTCCTCGACGGCGACCCTCCGGCGGCGTGACCGATGATCCACTCGGTTCTTCCCATTCCCTGGTGGCGACTCGCGCTCGTCGTGGTGCTGCTCGGCGTCCTGCTCGTCATCGTGCAGCGGTTTCGCCTCGGCATCGGCCGGACGGCGGTGGTCACGTCGCTGCGAGGCACCGCACAGCTCATCGCCGTCGGGTACGCGCTCGGCGCGATCTTCGCGGTGCGTCGCTGGGAGCTCGTGCTGGCGACGTTGCTCGTCATGCTCGGCGTCGCAGCGCGCACCAGCGTCGGTCGACTCCAACAACGGCTCCCGGCGATGACGTGGCTCGCCGGCGCCGCGCTCGGGACGGGAACCGGTCTCGGGCTCCTTTTCATGGCGGGCGCGGTCGTTCGTCCGACGCCTTGGTACGACCCGCAATACGTCATTCCGTTCGCCGGGATGATCCTCGGCAACGCCATGAACGGGGCGTCGCTGGCCGGGGAGCGCTTCCAAGACGAGCTCCGGTCTCGCCGCGCCGAAGTCGAAACCCGCCTTGCCCTCGGGCTCAGCGGCAACGAAAGCGTGCACCCCCTCCTCGCTCGAGCCCTCCGCGCGTCCATGATCCCGACGTTCAATCAGTTCGCCGTCGCCGGAGTCGTTCAGCTCCCCGGCATGATGACCGGTCAGATCCTTTCCGGCGTCGAGCCGATCGTCGCCGTCGAATATCAGATCCTCATCTTCTTCTTGCTCATGACGTCGACCGCGATCTCGACCTTGGCGTTCCTCGTGCTCATTCGTTCGCGCTACCTGACGCCGGCGCACCAGCTCCGAGGGAACCTCTTGCGCTGACGCGATAAACCGTAGACAGTCCGTGCTCTTCGAGCCCATGTTTCATGGAAAATCGCGGTCCTCGATGGTTCGTTCGCGGCGACGTCGACGGCTTTTTCGGGCTCGCCCTCGATAACCTCGTTCAGCTCCTGCTGATCGACGGGCTCTGTCGCAACGTGCTCGGGTTTTCTCCCGAGCTGCTCTACGGCCGCGTGCTGCCCGGTGTGGCGGTGTCCCTCATCGTCGGCAACGTGTTCTACGCGAACCAAGCCATGCGCCTCGCGCGACGCACCGGACGCCACGATGTCTGTGCGCTGCCCTACGGCATCAACACCGTGTCGCTCTTCGCGCACGTCTTTCTCGTCATGCTCCCGGCGAAGATCGCGGCCGAAGCCGCCGGGGCCGCCGATCCGGCGCGGGTCGCGTGGCAAGCGGGGCTCATCGCGTGCCTGGGGTCGGGCCTGATCGAGCTCGGGGGCGCGTTCGTCGCCGAACGACTGCGTCGCGCCGCGCCGCGCGCCGCGCTCCTGTCGACCTTGGCGGGCATCGCGCTCGGATTCATCTCCCTCGGTTTCTTGTTCCGGACCTTCGCGCGCCCGGTGGTCGGTCTCGTCACGCTCGGCATCGTGCTCATGACCTACTTCGGGAAGCGTCGGTTTCGTCTCGGCCTCCCCGGCGGTCTCGTCGCAGTCGCGGTCGGCACCGTCGTCGCGTGGATCACCGGTCTCGCACCGCACGGCAGCGTGCCCGAAACGTCGCTCGGTTTCTTCTTTCCGATCCCGGTGCTCGTCGATCTCGGGCGCGGCCTCGCCGCGGGCCACGCCGTCACTTATCTGTCGGTGATCATCCCGATGGGGCTCTTCAACGTGATCGGGTCGCTCCAGAACATCGAGTCGGCGGAGGCGGCGGGCGATTCCTATCCGACGGCGCCCTCGCTCGCGGTGAACGGCGCGGGAACCATCGCAGCGTGCCTCTTCGGCTCGTGCTTTCCGACCACCATCTACATCGGTCACCCGGGATGGAAAGCGCTCGGCGCGCGCGCCGGGTATTCGATCGCGAACGGCGTGTTCTTCACACTGGTCGCGCTCACCGGCACTCTCGGATGGATCGCGTGGGCGGTGCCGATCGAAGCCGGCATGGCCATCGTGCTCTGGATCGGCGTGGTGATCACGAGCCAGGCCTTCGAAGCGACGCCGCGCGCTCACGCTCCGGCCGTCGTCATGGGACTCCTTCCCGGCGTCGCCGCCTGGGGTGCGCTCATGGCGAAGAACGGCCTTCGCGCCGCCGGTTACGGCGCGCCCGGCGGACCGGCCTTCTCCGACGCGCTCCTCGCGTCGTTCGAACGCAGCGACACGTTCATCGGCGGCGCCTTCGCGCTCGAGCAGGGGTTCATTTTTACGGCGATGATCCTCGCTGCAATCACCGTGGCGGTCATCGAGCAGAAATTCACACAAGCCGCGATGTGGGCATGGGCCGCAGCCGGACTCTCGGCCGTTGGATTGATGCACTCGTACGAGTTCACTCCTGGTGACACCGTCGTTCATCTCGCGCCAGCGTGGCCGTGGGCAGTCGGTTATGGCCTCGTCGGAGGGGTGTTTTTCGCGGCCCGGTGGATCACCGAGCCTGATGAAGCCTCGCATCGGTGACTGTACCCGCGAATATGCGGCCCGAATTTTCTACGAGACCCCGGTGCGAGCGCGCTCTCGTTGTCGCAGGGTTCCTGCCCGGCAATACTAGGGCGCCGTGCTGCTGCTGACCCAGGGAACCGTCTTCGCCGGCGACTACGAGATCGTGAGTTCCTTGGCGGAAGGTGGGATGGGCGCCGTCTACGTCGCCAAGCAGCTGTCCACCGGCAAAGAACGTGCGCTGAAGATCCTGCGCGCCGAGTTCGTGTCCGATGCTCGAACGCGCGATCGGTTCACGCGAGAGGCGCGCGCGGGGTCGCAAGTCGACAGCGAGCACGTCGTCGAAGTGGTCGCAGCGGGAATCGACACCCCCACGGGGATGCCCTGGCTCGCGATGGAGCTCCTTCGCGGCGAAGACCTCGAGAGCTTCGTCGAACGGCTCGGCACGCTCGCGCCGGCCGAAGTGCTCGAGATTTTCCGGCAGCTCTGCCACGGCCTCGCCGCGGCGCACGCCGTCGGCCTCGTGCATCGCGACCTGAAACCCGAGAACGTCTTTCTCGCGACGGCGCGACGCGTGGGCGTCCCCTTCACCGTCAAGCTCCTCGACTTCGGCATCGCGAAGCTCGTCGAAGAAACGAAGCTCGACGCCACCGATGCCGTCGGCACGCCGACTTACATGGCGCCGGAACAAACCGAAGCGGGGCGCTCGATCACGTCGGCATCCGACGTCTGGGCGCTCGGGCTCATCGCGTTTCGCTTGCTCACCGGGAAGAAGTATTGGCGCGCGGCGAACGCCGACGAGACCAACGCCGTCGCGATCCTCCGTGAAGTCGTGTTCGACCCGATGGAGCCCGCATCGCTGCGCGCGAAGTCGCTCGGCAGCACGGTGACCTTGTCCACGGCCTTCGACGGATGGTTCGCGCGAACCGTCGTGCGTGATCCGCTCGCGCGTTTTGCGAACGCCACCGAGGCTCTCGTCGCGCTCGAGTCGGCGCTCGACGATCCGGAGCATCCGTTCGCCAACGTCGCGATGCCGGTTCCACTCGAGCAACCGCTGTCGCGTCCCGGCGACGAGCCCGTTCCGTCGATGGTCGACCCGCGCGACATCCCGACCGCTCGAGAGATCAACGTGCCGGCGGCGACGCGAGTGGGCCCCTTCTCGAAATCGGCGGAGACGCACGAGCGGCCCATCACCTCGATGCCGCCCACCGAAGACGTCGACAAGTATCAGCGACGGCTTTCACGCGGAAAAATCAGAAACTGGGCGACGGTGGCCGCGGTCGTCATGGTCGGCGGGTTCGGCGCGTACCGCATCCGGCAAAAAGTCGCGGAGCCCGTGCCCTTCGCCGGCCACGAAACGGAACCGAACGATCGCGCCCCGGACGCGAACCCGGTGCCGTTCGGGGCGCGCGTGCGCGGACAGATCGGTCGCCGGCTCGACGCCGATCGGAGCGATCGCGATTTCTTTCGCGTGACGGTGCCGTCCGGAGCGTCGATGGTGCAGCTCGACTACCGAGCGCTCCCGAACATCGCGCCGTGTTTGCTCATCTACCGCGTCGGCATCGACGACCCGATGCTGCGTTATTGCATCGGCCAACCCGATCGATCGCTCACCATTCCCTCGCTCCGTCTCGACCCCGGCGATTTTTACATCGCGGTGCTTCAAGATCGCGAAAGCTACGGCGACGCGTCTCAAGTTCCGGTCCTCGAGAACGTGTCCGACAGTTACGAGCTGTCGCTCGGCCCCTCCGAAATGCCGAATGACGTCGAAGTCGAGCCGAACGACGTCCACGACACCGCGACCGCCGTCGTTCCGGGCGCGTCGAAGCGCGGCAAGCTCGCGTGGATGCGCGACGTCGACGTGTTCTGTGCGACCGACACGTCCCCGGTGCAATTCTTCGTCGAAGAAAGCGGGCAGCGCCCCCACGGCGCCGCGCTCGAAGTGACTTCGCTCGGCGGCCCCACCGACGGCATTCCGGTGCGCGTTCATCCCGCGAACGCCAAAGGCGCCGTCACCGAACGCGACGTCAAAAGTCCGTGGGCGGGCCCCAAGATCCGCACGTCGACGAAGCCACCGTGCGTGTCCCTCACGCTCGTGCGCGACGTCTGGGCGTCGCCGCCGCTGCCCAGCGTTCCGCCCGCGTCCGACCAAGACTACAACGTCCGTCTCGAACGATTGTGACCGCTTGCCGGGCGGGTAGTCGTGCGCCTTCGCCCGAGATTGTAAGGGCAACGTCCGCGCGCTAGGTTCCGCGGCCCCATGTTGTTCCCGCTCGCCGTCGCGATCGTGGCCGTCGCGCTCGGCGCATGGCTCGCGCTCGGTCAACGCGACGCACTGAACACCCTCGGCCCGCTGCGCGTGCTCGCCCTCGTCGCGGCCCTCGCGATCATCGCACTCCATCTCCTGCCCGAGGCCTTCCACGACCTCGGCGCGCTGTTCATGGTCCTCGGCGTGGCCGCCGGCGCCGTCGGCCCATGGGCGCTCCAGCGGCTCACCGTCGCGGCCTTCCGCAATCGAATGGATGGCACGCGGCACGGCGCCGTCGTCGCGCTCGAGGTCGGGTACGCCGGCCTCGCCGTGCATCGCTTCGGCGACGGTCTCTCGATGGGGGCCGCGTCGAGCGCCGAACCCGGCCTCACCAGCGCGGGCGTCGTCCTCGCCCTCGCCGCGCACATCATCCCCGTCACCACCGTCATGATCCTCGCCGTGGACGCCGAGAACGGCCGCCGCTCCGCCGTCCGCCACGCCGCCGGTCTCGCCCTGGCCACCGTCGCCGGCGTCGTCACCGCCGGAGCCCTCATCCACGGCGCCCGCCGCGAGCTTTCCCCCTGGGTTTCCGCCGTCGTAGCCGGCCTTCTCCTCCACATCGTCACGCATGAAGCCTTCGGCCATCGCGCCCACCGCCCC
>DATBBD010000352.1:0-5577 GCA_036271175.1 Polyangiaceae bacterium
AAGATCTGTTCGGCAAGATGCAGCGCGCGCGCAATTACCGGGAAGCGTCGGCGACCATGCGGCAGCTCGGCTTCGCCGCGACCGATCTCGCGCTCCACGTCGATTATCGACCGGAGCGCGACGGCGGCGTCCTCGCCTACGCTCGTCGCGTCATGCAGTCGTACGCGCCCGCACCGTTCAGCGACGATTACGCGATGATCGCCGGGTTCACGCACCTCTTCTCGAGCGCCGTCGGATACGCGGCCGGGTACTACTCGTACAAATGGGCGGAGGTGCTCGACGCCGACGCGTTCACGCGCTTCCAGAAGGGCGGCGTGTTCAGCCGCACGGTCGGCGACGATTTCCGTCGCAAGATCCTGGAGCGCGGCGACAGCGAGGATCCGCTCGAGCTCTACCGCTCGTTCATGGGTCGCGATCCGTCGCTCGACGCTTTGCTCACACGCGCCGGGCTCGCCGCAGCCCCGGTCGCGGTCGCCGGCGCGTGACCCGCGGGCCCGGAACCGACTCCGCCGTCAGCCGAAATAGTCGGGTTCGTTGCCCGGCTTCCATTTGATGCTGCAGCCGATCGACGGCTTCTGATCGGTGCTCGGCGCACGTCCCGCAGCAACCGCGTCCATCGCGGCCGTGAGATCGCGCTCGGTCGGCGCGAGGCCGTTGCGCGGCGTCGAGTCGTCGAATCGACCGCGGTACGCGAGCCGGCCGCGGTTATCGAAGACGTAAAATTCCGGCGTGCACGCGGCGCGAAGGGCTTTCACCACTTCCTGGGTCTCGTCGTACAGATAGGGAAAGGGATAGCCGTTCCGGCGCGCCTCTTCGGCCATGGCGCGTGGCCCATCTTCGGGGTGACTGCCGACGTCGTTAGCGCTGATCCCGAGGACTTTGAAGCCTCTTCCGATGGCGTCCGAGGCAAATCGAGTCAGATCTGCCGCGAGGTGTTTCACATAGGGGCAGTGGTTGCACAGTACGGCGATCACCGAGGGCGCGCCGGTGAGGGTCGCTGACGAAACAGTGTTTCCGCTGACGGTGTCGAGGAGCGAAAACGAGGGAAGCGGAGTTCCGAGTTCGAGCATGGTGGAGGATGCGGCCATGGTTCTCCTTTCGAGCCGGGCGGGCGCGAAGCGGGGCAAATTCTTGGAGCGGGCAAGCGAGCAAGTGACGAGCGCAAGCGTCTGACCACTCGAGTGGGCACCGCTCGCGCAAGACTCTTACCCAATAAGAACCCGTGTGCTACGAGGCGAGTTCCGTTGAGTCTTACGACCAGGAGGAGGATAGAGACATGGCATTGAGGAGCATTTGGGTACCGATTCTTTGCGGTGGCGTCGCGGTGGGCTTCGCAGCGGCGTGCAGTAGCGACAATAGCTCCTCGGGCTCTCCCGAAGGCGGAACCGGCGGAACGACGAGCACCGGCGGAACGACGAGCACCGGCGGCAAAGCCACGGGCGGAACGACGACGGGCACGGGTGGCAAAGCCACGGGCGGAACGACCGCGGGCACCGGCGGAACGCCCGGCACCGGCGGAACGACGACCGACGCCGGCGACGCAGGCCCCACGGTCACGTCGTACTGCGGCGGCAAAACCGGCGCGGATCAGATCGCGTGCGGCGCTTACATCGTGACGTCGCTCGACGCTTGCGGTGATTGCCACACGCCGCGGCTCCAGAATGGCGCGCCGGACACCACGAAGATCCTCGCCGGAAATCCGAGCTTTGCTGATCTCGATCCCACCAGCGCCACGATCGGCAACATCCCGGCGCCGAACCTCACGCAGCTCGGCACGAAGGGCTGGACGGCCAAGAACATCACGACCGCGATCTTGACCGGCGTGGACAAGGCCGGCTTGGGGCTCTTCCCGATCATGCCGTATCAGCTCTTCCACAACATGGCCGCGGTCGACGCGGACGCGATCGCCGCGTACATCCTGTCGCTCACGCCAATCGATCCGGACACACCGGTTCGACAGCCGCTGCCGTCGCCGATCTCGCAGCTGCCGCTGCCGGTGCCGGTGCTCGACAATGCGAAGATCCCCGACCCGGTGTTCACCGTGGACGATTCGGCAGCCGACAAGACGGCCGCAACCTTCGGCAAGTACCTCGCGGGCCAGGTCGGTCCGTGCATCGATTGCCACTCGCCGCGTTTGCAAAATCAGCAAGTCGACTCGTCGAACCTGTTCGCGGGCGGCGAGCCTTTCGTGATCGGCGGCCCCTTCGGCACCGTGACGTCGCTGAACATCACGCAGTCGACGAACGGCATCAAGGGTTGGACGGCGGACGACGTCGCGACGACGATCTTGACGGGCGTCACCAAGGACAAGACGCCGCTCTGTCCGCCGATGCCGTTCGGACCGAACGGCGCTTTCGGCGGATTGAAGACCGCCGACGTCCACGCCATCGCGGAGTACATCACTCACCTTCCGGCCGTGGAGAGCCCGAGCGACGGCGCGACGTGGCCGATGTGCGTGCCTCCTGCGCCGCCTCCCCCGTCGGACGCCGGCAAGGACGCGAGCTCGTCGGACGCTTCGAAGGACTGAGCGCCGCTCAACGAGCCGGTGCGCCGGCATCGCCGGCATCGACCAGGGCCTGGCCGAGTGCGACCAGGATCCCCGGGGGGATCGGGCGCGGGCGTCGACCGCTCGCGCCCAGCGCCGCGACACCGGCGATGACCGCTTCGTGATCGCGATCGGCGAAGATGCCGATCAGCTCGAAGCCGGATTGTGCCGTGCGTCCGGGCGTCACGGCCACCGAGTGCGAGCTCGCCGTCGTCGTGTCCATCATCTGCAGCGACGTGCGCATCCATTCGCCCACGCGCCGGTCGACGTCCGGGGGCGCCGGGAGGTCGTGGCTCGATGCAACGAGCGACAACCCCTGAGGTCCTTGCAGATACAAAAAGCCCATATCCGAGAGCGAGCGCTCGAGTAGCTCCCGGAGAACGCGCCGAGCGCGCTCGGGCGAGCCGACGCAACGCTCGATCTCGGAGAGGACGTCGGGGGCAAGCGTGGTCGGGATGCTCTGGATGTTCTGGAGTGCGCTGGGCGCGACGTGCACGCCGTCGAACGTCGTCGTCTGCATGAGTTGGAGCAGCGACGAGTGCTTCTTCGCGAACGCCGCGCTCTCGGTGTTCGCGCACATCGATGCGATGCGCCGCGCCGCGCCGTCGAACGTGACGCGGTCCCCGGTTTCGAACGCGACCCGCGCCTGCGCCTCGAGGACCTCGACGAGAAAGGCGCCCGCGGTTCCGAGCATCTCGGCGCGCGCGAGTACACTGCCGGCGCGCTCGGTCGCCGTGTCGTTGAATCCCGCCCGCGCTTCGGCGACGGCCAACGTCGATTCGAGCATATCGACGTAAAAGGGCGCGAGGGGGTAGTCCTTGCATTTTGCCAGCGCTTCGCGCCCGCGCCAGCAAGCCTCGTCGGAACGGCCGCTGTCCGAAAGAATGCGGATGGTCCGCAACGTGAGCGACCCCCAGCTCACGTGTTCTCCGGGACCGGAGAGACCGCCCAGAGCGCGCTCGAAAATCGCGAGCGCTTCGTCGGGGTTGCCGCGCAACAGCGCGCAGTTGCCGCGCGCGAGCTCGCAGTGAGGTCCCCAGCCCGGCCACCGTTTCGCTCGGTCCTCGAGGATCGGAAGGAGCCGTTTCAACGCGACGAGATCGGCGAGAAAGCCCTGCGCGGCCGCCTCGTAGAGCACACTCGTCTCGAGGTGCTGGTCCACGTCGAAGCGCGCCGTCATCGCGAGGTCGCGTTTGCGCCGATACATTTCGGCTTGCTTCTGCGCGCCGTGAAAGAGGCTGGCGACGACTTTGACTTGCCACGCGAGTGGCGCGTAATACGCATGCGCCTCGAGCGGCGCGACCCTCGAAAACGCCGACGCGAGTCCGAGCGTCGCTTCCTCGAGACCGAGGAAATAGCGGGTGATGAGGCCAATGCCGACGCGCGAAACCTCGTCGATCCCGGCGACGGGGCTCTTCACCTGGTCGATGACTCGGAGCTTGAGATCGCGGGTCACTCTGCCGCTCATCGCGTCGGCGGCGAATTGGATGGTGTTTGCCACGACGTCCACCGCGGGCGCGAGCGGACGGAGCGGGTCCATGACCGACGTGAGCGACTTCGCGGCCAGCGCGTTGTGGGTTCTGCCGTACAAGCCCGCGAGCAGCGCGGTCGACACGGCGAGCTCTTGAATCGCCCTCCCCGGCGGCAACCCGCGGTCCTGCTCTCGCGACGATTCATGACGTTGGTAGGCCTCGGCGAGCGCGCGCTGAACCCGGAGGGCCGGATCGGTGATGCTCTCGAAGGCGCTCCAGAAGTCGAGGCCGGCGTCCCTCTGGAGGCGCGACAGGATTTTCGGAGCATGGCGCGCTAGCGACGCGTCGGAGACGGCGGCGAGCTGAAGAACGCCGCGACCGATCAGGGCCATGTCTTCGGGACCCGCGCCGTGCGCTTCGCCCCATTCGAAGAGGCTCGAGTAAAACGCGGCTCCTTCGCGTGAGCGAATGAACCCGCCGCCGCGCACGAAGTGGTCGATGCGCTCCGAGATGAACTTCGTGAGCTTGGCGAACGCGCCGGCCACGTCGCCGGACTGGAAGAGATGATAACCCGACAGTACCTGCGACGGATCGGGGCCCGAATCATAGGCGTGCGCGATGCGCGCGTGGATCGCCGCGCGGCGACTCTCGTCGATGCCGCGACGAACGACGTCTTTCATCGTGTCGTGGACGAAGGCGTACGTGTCGTCGTCGACTTGGACGAGCACCTGCGCCGCGACGAGCTCGTTCAGCGACGCGAAGACGGCGGAGAGATCGGTTCCGTCGACCAGCGCCGGATACTCGGGGAGCGTCAGAGGTCCGTGCTCCGCGGTGAGCGAGAGCGCCTCGACGAGTCGGCGCGCGCCGGGTCCGAGCGCGTCGATCCGTTTCGCGAGCGCTTGCTCGAGGTTCGACGGAAGCTCGAACCCGTCGAGCGAATCCGGAAGGACCCAAGCGCCCTGCTCGTAGGTCGCGACGCCGGTGTCCACGAGGTGCTGCGCGAGCTCGAGTGCGGTGCGCGCGTTCCCCGCCGACAGCTCGTGCACCCAGTTCGAGAGGGCTTCGACTTGCGGCACGTCGCCGAACAGAGACGTGACGAGGGCGCGCGTCTCCGAGGAGCGAAAGGGCCAGAGCGTCACCGACGCGCCGGCTTCCTTCACGTGATCGAGGAGCGAGCCCGGCGACGTCGGTTCGCCGGTAAGGACGACGAAGAGATGACGCGTGCGAGCTTCTTCGCAGAGGCGCTGGAGCGCCGCGGCCGAATGTTCGTCGCAGTCGTCCATGTCGTCCACGCCGATGACGACGTTGTTCTTTTCGGCGATGGAGAGAAACCACTCGACGAACACGCCGATTTTCTCGGACAAGAGCGCGTCGCCGTCGGTGACCTCGTCGGCGACGAGAGCGGCGTCGATTTTTAGTCGCTCGAGGGCCTCCTTGGCCGAGACGTCGACGTCGCCTGCGTGCTCGCTCTCGACGACGCTCGCGGCGAGCGCTCGCACGACGCCGAGGGGGCCGGTTTTCCCTTCGCGTCCCTCGGCGCGCACCGTGAACATGCCGCGC
>DATBBD010000353.1:0-2602 GCA_036271175.1 Polyangiaceae bacterium
GGCCCCGTTTCGCGCCGAACGGGCTCGGCCATCGAGATCCACGATATCGTTCGAGGATCTCGAGAGCCGTTCTGAATCGTGTCAAGCTCCGCTCATGAATCCGATGATTCGCCTGTTCGTGAAGGCGCACGTGTGGGTTTACCGGTCATCGGGCGGGCGGCGCGGCGCCTCCATGAAGGGACAGGACGTCATCCTGCTCACGACGCGGGGCCGAAAGACGGGCCTGAAGCGCACCGTGCCCGTCGTCCCGTTCTTCGATGACGGGAAAATGTACGTCATCGCGTCGATGGCAGGGGCGCCTCAGCACCCCGCCTGGTTTTTGAACCTCAGCGCCGATCCGCACGTCGTGGTTCAGCGCGGCCCGGACTGCTTTCACGCGCGCGCGGAGGTGCTCTCCGATCGCGAGCGCAACGCCCTTTGGCCTCGGCTCGCCGAGGCCATGCCGGCCTTCGCGGCGTACCAAGACAAGACGACTCGCGTGATTCCGCTGATTCGACTCGATCGCGGTGCTGCGCCGTAGCCGCGCGCCGAAGCGCGCTCTCTCCCCACGCGGCGTCACCTCGCTCCTCGCCGCGGGCACCGGCGTGAGCGTCGCGAACGTCTATTATTGCCAGCCGCTGCTGCGCGAGATGGCGCAAAGCTTCGGCGTCCCCGACGCTCGCGCCGGCGCGATCACGACCCTCACGCAAATCGGAACCGCGCTCGGCATGCTGATTTTCGTGCCGATGGGCGATCTGTTCGAACGCCGCCAATTGACGGCGTGGATGTGCGTCGCGTCGGCGATCGCCGGTCTCGCGACGGGTACGTCGCCGTCGTTCGACGCGCTGCTCGTCGCGAGCTTCACGCTCGGAGTCACGAACAACATTCCCCACCTGTTGCTCCCGTTCGCCGCCCAGCTCGCGCCGGCAGAAGAGCGCGGCCGGGTCGTCGGAACGGTGATCGGCGGACTCCTCGTCGGCATCTTGCTCTCGCGTTTCATCGGCGGGCTCATGGGCGGCCTTTTGGGATGGCGCTCCGTCTATTTCATGGCCGCAACCGTGATGCTCGGCCTCGGCGCGTCGCTCACCACGTTCCTGCCGAGAAGTCGCGTCGAGCCCGAGCGTGAAAGTGTAACGGACCCGACGTCACGGCGGCTCGCCGCACTGTACTCGTCGATGGCGCGACTCTTCCGCACCGAGTCCGAGCTCAAGTCCGCGGCGTTTTCTGGCGCCGCACTCTTTGCGGCGTTCAGCGCGTTCTGGACGACCTTGGTCTTCCTTTTGTCGACCCCGCCGTATCACTACGGCGCGAAGGCCGCAGGGCTCTTCGGGCTCCTCGCCGCGGCGAGCGCCGCCGCCGCGCCGCTCGTCGGACGCGCCATGGATCGCTCCTCGCCGCGTGCCGGGGTCGCGGTCGGTGCGGTGCTGTCGCTCATCGCCTTCGGGTTGCTCTGGAGATTCGGTCATTCGCTGGCGGGCCTCGTCGTGGGCGTGGTGCTGCTCGACGTCGGCGTTCAAACGGGTCACGTCGCGAACCAGACGCGCATCTACTCCACGTTTCCGGAGGCGAAGAGCCGCGCGAACACCGTCTACATGGTGAATTATTTCATCGGCGGCGCCGCCGGGTCGGCCTTGTCGTCGCGCGCGTGGGCCCTTTACGCATGGCCCGGCGTGTGCGCCGTGGGCCTGCTGAGCGCGGCGCTCGACTGCGCGTTCGCGCTCGGCGGGAGATCGCCGAGCCGCGCGGTATAGTGAATGCGAACATGAAGCTCGACCTCGAGACGCCCCCGAGCTCGGAGATCACGCCCGAGTCGGTGTATCTCCGGCGTCGCGAGTTCATCCGTCGAGCCGCGGCCTTCGGCGCCACCAGCGCGGCGTGGGGCGCCGGCCTCGTCTTATTGTCGAATCAAGGGGTGCCCGACGCTCCCAAGGTCGCACCGCCACCCCTTAATCCCGCTCCGGGCGCGTCGTCTCTTCCGCCGAAGACGGGCCCATCGCCGTACGACACCGACGAAGCGAAGACGCCCTACGCCGATGTCACGACGTACAACAACTACTACGAATTCGGCGACGAGAAATCGGACCCCGCGCGGAACGCGCACACCTTGATGCCGCGCCCGTGGAGCGTGCGTATCGAGGGCGAAGTCAAGGAGCCGCGCACGGTGGACATCGACACGCTGTTCGGCTGGTTCAGCATGGAAGAGCGCATCTACCGCATGCGGTGCGTCGAAGCGTGGTCGATGGTCATCCCGTGGCTCGGCTTTCCGCTCGCGGATTTGATCGCGCGCCTCGACGTCACGTCGCGGGCGAAATACGTCGAATTCACGACGCTCCTCGATCCGAAGCAGCTTCCGGGAGAGAGCGGCGACGTGCTGCCGTGGCCGTACGTCGAAGGGCTTCGCCTCGACGAGGCGATGAACCCGCTTACGTTGATGGTCACCGGCCTCTACGGAAAGCCGTTGCCCGGCCAGAACGGCGCGCCACTCCGCCTCGTCGTTCCCTGGAAATACGGCTTCAAAGGCGTCAAATCGATCGTGAAGATCCGGTTCACGCAAGAGCAACCGAAGACGACCTGGAACGCGCTCGCGCCGAACGAGTACGGCTTTTACGCGAACGTGAACCCG
>DATBBD010000354.1:0-5240 GCA_036271175.1 Polyangiaceae bacterium
CGCGCGCGCGACAGCCACGCCGATCGCGGCGGAAGCGCCGAGCCCGACGCCGGCCGGAATTTCGAGCGACACCTCGACCGCGCAGTTCGTCACGCCGGCGGCGTCGAGGAGCGCGCCGTAGCCGGTGCCGAGCTCGGTTCCGTCGTGCGCCGTCGCGCTCGATTGGTTGCCGAGGCGGATCTGGGAGATCGCAGCCGGCGCCGCATGAGCGATGGCGCCCCGGTCGAGCCCCACGGCGATGGCGGGAACTCCGAAGACGACGGCGTGTTCGCCGAGCAGGATCGACTTACTGAAAGATCTCGCCAAAGTTACCGGTTTATAGCCCGATCGTGGCGCGAACGCAGTCCGTCTCGCGCTCCCTCAGCCCCGCAGTTCCGTCTGGAGTTCCGCGGTTCCGACGTTCTTCAATTCTGCCGTTCCACGAGCGCGTCCACTGCCCCGACGAGCAAGCGCTGACTCGGCTCCGAGAGCCGCCCGCTGGCGACCACGTCCCGTGAGCGATTCGACAGCTCCGCGATCCGCTCTTCCACCGCCCGCTTGGCGCCGCATCGGTCGAGCATTTCCACGACGCGCTCCAGGTCCTTTTGCTTCGCGCCGGTCTTGCCCCACGCTTTTTCGAGCAAGGCGCGATCTTTACCGTGTCCCAGTTCGAGGGCTCGCTCGATGAGGAGGGTGCGCTTGCCGTTGCGGATGTCGTTGGCGAACGGTTTGCCCGTCTCGCGCGGATCGCCGAACACGCTCAGCAGGTCGTCGCGCAGCTGAAACGCGACGCCCGCGGGGTGCGCGAAGCGCTCGAGATCGCCGATGAGCTCGGCCGAACCGCCGGCGAGGAGCGCGCCGAGCCGCAAGGGACCCGCGACCGTGTAGCTCACCGTCTTGAGCACGTACGTCTTCTCGACGTCGGCGGCGCCGCTCAGAATATCGAGCTGCTGGCCCGCGACCGCGTCGATTTGCATCTGCGCGAACGCCCCGAGCACGCGCGGCAGGCGCGCCGGGGGAACGTCGACGCGCGACAGCGCTTCCGTCGCGAGCGCGACGCCGAAATCCCCTGCGAGAATCGCGGAATGCGCGCCGATCACCGGCGAACGATACCGCTCGGCGAGCATCGCGTGCACCGAGGGGCCGCCGCGCCGCATGTCGTCCCCGTCCATCCAGTCGTCGTGGATGAGGAAGTAAGCGTGCAGGAGCTCGATGGCGACGCCCGCGTCGAGCGCGGGTTCGAGATCGGCGGTCGCGGACGCGGCGCGGTAGCCGGCGACGACTAGCGCGGCGCGGAGCCGCTTCCCGCCTCGGAGACACAACTCTCGGAGCGCGGAGACCATCGCGACGACCTCGGGGCCGTTTTCCGCTGCGGCGTCGACCTTTGCGTCGAGCAACCCGCGAAGCCGTTGATCGACTTCTTCGCGAACGGTTTCGACGACCGCGAGGAACGGATTGCCGCGCAGCGCCTTCGCGCCCCGCGTCGACGAGCCGTTCGAGCCTCCGCCTCGTTTAGAAGTCCTTGTCTTCGCAGGCATTTTTCGCGGTAACCTAGGTTCCGAACGGGACGTGAGTCAACGACTCTCCGGGGCGGGCCGATGAAGAACGGCTTGCGAAAAGCGACCACCGGAGGTTTGCTCGGAAAAATGGCTGACATCTCGAGCCGAAAGGTCGACCACCTCGATCTGGCGACCTCCGGCGACGTTGCGTTCAAGAGCACGACCACCTTGCTCGAGTGCGTGAGGCTGATCCACGACGCGCTCCCGGAGCTCTCGGTGGACGAGATCGACCTGTCCACGCGCATCCTCGGTAAAACGCTGCGGGCGCCGATTCTCATCGCCGGCATGACCGGCGGAACGGAACGCGCGGAGCGGATCAACCGCGAGCTCGGCGCCATCGCCGAAGCGCGTGGCTACGCCTTCGGCCTCGGCAGCCAGCGCGCCATGCTCAAGCGCCCCGATACGCGCGCCTCGTACGAAGTTCGCCACGTGATGCCGAACGCGCTCCTACTCGGGAACATCGGCGGTGTCCAGGCGGCTCAAATGACGACCGAGCAAGTCCGCGCTCTCGCGGAGTCCGTCGGTGCGGACGCACTGTGCGTGCATCTGAATCCTGCGATGGAAGTCGTGCAAGACGACGGCGATCGGGATTTTCGCGGCGTGCTCGAGGTGCTCGGCCGGCTGACGAAGGAGCTGCCGATTCCGGTGATCGCCAAAGAGACGGGCTGCGGGCTCTCGGCGGGCGCGGCGCGCCGGCTCGCGGCCAACGGCGTGCGTCACGTCGACGTGTCGGGCGCCGGCGGCACCTCGTGGGTCGCGGTCGAGATTCATCGGGCGAAGGGCGAGCGTCGTTCGCTCGGCGAGCGGTTTCGCGAGTGGGGGATTCCGACGGGCGCGAGCGTCCTGCAGGTGAAGCCCGCGGGCTTCCGCACCATCTTCGCAACCGGCGGCATCCAGAACGGCCTCGACGTCGCGAAAGCGATCGCGCTCGGCGCGAGCGCGGCCGGCATCGCGAGGCCGGCGCTGCAAGCGCTCGAGCAAGGGGGCGCCGCGGGCGCCGTCGCGTTCTTCGAACAAGTCGAATCCGAGCTCCGGACGGCGATGCTGCTCACCGGGAGTCGGACGCTCGACGAGCTGTCACGCGCGCCGCGCTTCATCGTCGGCGAGCTCGCCGACTGGGCGCGACTCGCCGAATCGTCGCACTGAACTCCGAGTCCAAAGTTACCGCCCGCGCCGAAAAATCGTGCGAACGGAGCGTGCTACCGTGCCCGGCGCGATCGAGCGTGGACGATCTGTGGCGGTAGTTGTGAAGCACGCGGCGTATGCGACGTTGGCTCTGATCTTTGCGGGATGCAGCTCGGGAGCGCGCGGCTGCTCGTGCTCGGGCGGCGCCTCGGGATCGAGCGGGAGCGCCGGCACGCGCGCCTTCACGGAAGTCGAGACGATCGCCACCGGGACGCCGCCGCTCGTCGATCTGCGCGTCGCGCGGTGGGCGGGTTTGAGGTACCGCGACGTGGTCGAGACCGTCGGTTCGATCGCGCTCGAAGGGCAACCGATCGTGCCCGGTCCGACCATGACGGTGATCCTCGATCACGAAGTATTGCGGGGAAGCGCCGATCCGATCACCGAACGACGTGACGGCGCCATCGCGCGGCTCGTCGAAGAACGCGTCGTCCTCGCCGACGTTTCGGTACGCTACGACCCGTTGCCCAAGCCGATGCTCGTCGCCTGGAACCTGTCGCTCGTGCCGCTTCGCGGCAGCTCGTTCATTCAGCGCGTGATGGAGGGCGGCAACGTCGCGTTCGCCGAGAGCGAGTTTTTTCTCGGCGCCAAGCCTCCGCCCGAGTTGAAGAAGGCGCTCGACGGCGCGCTCCAAGATATCCGTCGATTTCCGTTTCGACTGCCGCCGGTGCCCGTCGGCGTCGGCGGAAAATGGCGTTTCCAGGACGACGTCGAAGCGAACGGCGTCAAGGTCTCGGAGGTCGCCGACATGACGGTGAAGTCCGTCGACGCGACGGTCGCCGTGATCGATCTCCACGTGCAGCAACAAGCCGCGCGTCAGGAAGTGCCCAATCCCGTCCAACCCGGCGAGCTCGCGACGCTCGAACGGTTCGAAGGCGACGAGCGCGGCGAAATCATGGTCGATCGCCTCACCGCGGTGACCGTGCACGGACAGTTGCTTACGACGGCCCGGCTCACGTTGAGCGACGTCGTGAACGGCAACCGACGCGCCGCGACCTTGGTCGGCGCCACCTTTTTACGAGTGACGGGCCACATCGAAGGTGACGACGACGCCGGGGCCGACAACGCCCCGTCCAATGCGATCCCGGTGCAACGAGGAGTCGCGCCCTGACGCGCCCGGCTCCGCCCGAATCCGTGTCGCCGCCGTACTCCCGCGCTCTCGGCTGGGGCATCGCGGCGCTCAGCGTCGCGATGATGACGACCGAGCTCATCGTCACTCGCGTGTTTTCGGTGATCATCTGGTACCACTTCGCGTTCTTCGCGATCTCGGTGGCCTTGTTCGGCACGGGTGCGG
Organism: Polyangiaceae bacterium; assembly: GCA_036271175.1. GTDB lineage: Bacteria > Myxococcota_A > Polyangia > Polyangiales > Polyangiaceae > DASZVB01. The sequence continues at coordinate 4,015 of DATBBD010000354.1, forward strand.
CCGCGGTGGTCGTGCATTTGCGGCAGCGCACCTTGGTGACCGACGGCGCGGCTCGTCGCATTTCGTTTGCCGCGGCGGCCTTCGGCGTCTCGCTCGTCGCCGTCGACGTCATCCTGGTGAATCTCACGCCGGATTGGTTCGGCGGGGCGACGCCCGGTCCGTTCACGGTCCTGACCGGCAAGCTCCTGGTCTTATTTTTGTTGGCTGCGACGCCATTTTTTCTCGGTGGGTTCGCCGTGAGTCTCGCCATGTCGAGGTACTCGCAGCACGTCCATCGCCTCTATTTTGCGGATCTGACCGGCGCCGGGCTCGGGTGCGCCCTGGTCGTGCCGATGTTGGGGCTGCTCGGCGGCCCGATCGCGCTCGTCGCGTCTGCGGCCATCGCGGTGGTCGCTTCGTTCTTGTTCGCGCGCATCGACGACGGCGGGCGTCGTTCCGGCAACGGCGCGGTGTTCGCCGGAGTCGCGGCGGTCGTCATGGGCGCCGTATTCGCCATTTCGGGGGGTCTGAACGTCCGCGTCGCCAAGGGCATCGACCTCGTCCGATTTCCGCCGGAGTACAATCGGTGGAACTCGTTTTCGATGGTCACCGTCTTGCCGGTCGGCGGCTTTCGCGGCTGGGGAACGAGCCCCGCGTACCACGGACCCGTTCCCGAACAGAAGACGCTGGTCATCGACTTGAACGCCGCGACGAGCCTCACGCGGTTCGACGGCCATCTCGACTCGGTCGCGTATTCGCTCTTCGACTTGAGCGCGATGGTCTATCGCATCAAGTCGAACGCCAACGACGTGTGCGTCATCGGCGCGGGGGGCGGCAAGGACGTGCTCGCCGCGCTCGCGGCCGGCGCGAAGCACGTCACCGCCGTCGAGATCAATCCCCTCATCGTCGACGGCGTCGTGCGCGGCGCGTACCGCGATTTCACCGGCGGGCTCTACTTTCGCCCCGACGTGGACGTTCACGTCGAGGACGGGCGCAGCTTCGTCCGCGGGACGGACCGCCGCTTCGACGTCGTGCTCCTCAGCATGGTCGACACCAGCGCCGCGACGGCGGCGGGCGCGTATTCGCTCACCGAAAATAGCCTCTACACGAGCGACGCGTTCGCGGATTTCCTGTCGCGGCTCACTCCGAACGGCGTGCTCTCGGTGTCGACGGTGAGCCTCGAAGGGCTCGCGGTCGGCGCGCGTCTCGTCGCGATTGCGCGCGACGCCCTCGAGCGCACGGGCGCG
>DATBBD010000355.1:0-7941 GCA_036271175.1 Polyangiaceae bacterium
AGTTGCGCCTTGGACGTCCCGTCGCTCGAGCACGCACCGGCGACCAACAGGACGAAGAGCACCAGGGCAGAAACGCGCCACAAAGAAGCCATGCTGTGGCGTCTGCCCGCTCCACACTCGAAGGTCAAGCACGCGCGCGACGTGCGCGAATGCGCGTACGAATTCATCGCCGCGAAAAAGCGCACACTCGGTGTGCGCCGTCTATGACGTCACGGCCCTGAGCAAGCTCGTTCCAGGTGGGGCAAAGCGCGCCGCCACGGAACCGCGAGCCGGCTCAATCCACTTTCTTCAGCGCGGCGAGGAACTGATCCGGTTCGACGAAGTCCGTGTAGCGGATCGCTTCGCTGCCCTTCGAGTCGTAGATGACGACGGTCGGCAACCCGACGACTTTGAAGTCGGACAAAGTCGACGAGACGACGGGATCGTCGTCGTGCGTGGCGTCGACCTTCACCGCGACGAAGCGCGACGCTTCGCGCTTCACGTCGTCACGCGAGAACGTCACCTTGTCGAGCTCTTTGCAGGCGCCGCACCACGCCGCGCCGAAGTCGATGATGAGCGGACGCTGAACGCCGAGCGCCTGCGCGCGAGCCTCTTTGGCGGGCACGTGTTGCCACACGAGCGCACCCTTCGGCATGGTCGCGCCGATGACGAGGAGCGCGCCGGCGACCGTCGTCAGGAACACGCCGATGCCCTTCGTGACCTTGTCGGTCGTCGTGCCGTCGAACGACTTGTGCAAGGCGCCCGCGGCGAGCCCAACGGCGACCACGACGAGCATGGCCCCCAAGAAACCCGGAGTCGGGCGCGCGATCTTCGAGAAAAAGCCGAAGGCGTTGTTCAGGAAATAGAGCGCGACGATGACGAGGATGACGCCGAGCGCGGACTTGACGTGCACCATCCAGCGGCCGCTCTTCGGGAGCTGAACCGCGAACGTGCCGACGACGAAAAACGGAACGCCGAGACCGAGCGCGAACGCCGCCATCGCGAGGCCGCCCATCAGCGCGCTCTGGGTCTTGGTGATCCAGGCGAGGATGCCGGTGAGAAACGGACCGGTGCACGGCGCGGCGATCGGCCCGCACGCGAGACCGAGGGCGAACGCGCCCGCGTAACCCGTGCCGCCGATTTCTGCGAGGCGGTTTTTCAACCCCGACGGCAGGTCGAGCTCGAACGCGCCGAACATCGCGGCCGCCATCACCAGGAAGACGACGCTGATGAACGAGATGACCCAGACGTTCTGAAGAATCGAACCGGCGATGCTCCCGGTGAGCCCGGCGACCACGCCGAGAGGCACGAACATCGCGATGATGCCGCCGACGAACGCCGCGGAGAGCGCCGCGCCCTGGAGGCGACTCGACACCTGACGTGCGCCGAAGACGCTGACCGTCACCGCGACCATCGGATAGACGCACGGCGTGAGGCTCACGAGGAGGCCGCTCGCGAACGCGGCGAGCCCCGCGTAGAGCGGACCGTGCGCGAGCGCCGCGGAAAACGCGTCGGGGGCGGCGCTCGCCGGCGCGGCGAACGAGAGCACCGCGCCGAGACCCAGGATCAGCTGACACCACTTCTTGAGCGAGAAGAACATGACGTGCGGGATTATAGAACGCTCGCGAGGTTTCGCATGTCATGGAGTAAGCGGCGCGCTTCCACGACTTCGGCGCGCAAAGCGACGGCGAGCGCCACTCGGCCCTCCGTCGTGCGCTTGACGAACCCTTCGAGGTACCGCTTGGCTGCAAGGTAATCGCGCTGTTGAAAAGCGATGGCGCCGAGCACGAATTGTCCGTAGCCCTGACCGCACGGCGCCTCTTCGAGACGCTCGCGAAGCTCGACGAAATCGTCGACGTCATCGCCCGCCGCCTGACGCGCCAGCGCGAGCTGCGCGAGATAAAGCGGCTTTGCAGTCGTTCCCCAACGCGCCGCGCGCGCCAAAGTACCGGCCGCTTCCCGATGGCGCCCGAGGAGATACAGCGTGCTCCCGAGGGTCCACAGGTGAAACGATCGCCGCGACGCAGGCCCGACGCGGCTCGCGATGCGTAGATGCTCGAGCGCACGCTCGGGTTCGTCGAGGCCGAGGCAGGCGCGGGCAGCATCTTGGCGCGCCACGTCGGTCATGACGCCGGTGTCGATCATCTGGTCGGCAACGACGAGCGCCTCGTCGAAGTGCTCCGTTTCCATGTGCGCCAAGTAAAGCTGCCGGAGGAGCATCGCCTGGGTGGTGCGATCGGCGCCGTTCTTCGCCAAACCGCGCGTCGCGTACTTGGCGCGAAGGCCGGAAGTGCGCGCCAGCGTCGCCCGTTCGAGGAGGTCGACGGCGCTCACTTTCGTGGCGGCGGCACGCACTTTCGGCACCCCTTCGAGGTTAGCAGCACCTGCACACTCGTCCAGTTTTCGGCGATCCGGCCATCTCGGTTGCACTCGCGCGCGCTTGCCCTTACCTAAGCCGCGGTGCGACCTCGTTCATTCCTGATTCTCGGCTGGTTTGCTCTGCTCGCCCTGTTCACATCGGGATGCGGAAGGCCCGCCACTCAGCAAGATTGCGACGACATCGTGTCGCGCATCACCGAGCTCGAGCTGAAAGAAGCGCCGAGCAACGACCCGTCCGACGTCGCGAAAGAGGTCGCCGAGACGAAGGAGACGTTCCGCGCGAAGGAAAAGCGCGAATGCGTGGGCAAGCGCATCACCGACGGCGCGCTCCGTTGCGTGCGGAACGCGAAGACGGCCGAGGAGATCGTCCGCGAGTGCCTCAACTGAGTCGCGTTCTCGTGACGCTCACCGCGGCGACGCTCGCCGTCGGGTGCGGGCGGCGCCTCGACGACGCGGAGTGTCGCGATCTCTTGGACCACTACACGGCGCTCCTCGCCCGCGAAGAGGATCCCGCCGTGACGCCGGCGCGCATCGCCGAACTCCAGACGAAGGCGCGCGCCGTCGCTCGAAACGAGAAGCGGTTCGACTTCGCGGCGTGCCCGAGGCGGGTCTCGCGGAACGACTACGAATGCGCGATCGCGGCGCCGAGCGTCGACGCGGTCGAACGCTGCTTGGTGTTTTGAGGGCGACCTTGGAACGTCGCTTCTTCATCTGGTCCGGGTTTTTTGGTGCCCTCGCCGTTGGGTTCGGCGCGTTCGGGGCGCATGGCTTGAAAGCCTTCTTCGCCGCGCTCCCGGACGGCGCCGAACGACGCGCCGTCTGGGAAACGGCGTCGCACTATCACCTCGCGCACGCGCTCGCGCTCGCCTTCGCCGGCGTGCTCGCGGGCCGCACGAAGAGCCGGGCCGCGACGATTTCCGGGGTCTCGTTCGCCGCGGGCGTCATCCTATTTTCTGGAAGCTTGTACGCGCTCGCGCTCACCGGCGTTCGCGCGCTCGGCGCGATCACGCCGTTCGGCGGCCTCCTCCTCATCGCGGGATGGGTGGCGGCGGCGATCGCCGCGTTCGCGATTCGCTGAGCCGCCATGCCCGGCGCGCCGTTTACCCTGTCGCCGATCGGCATCATCCGCACGCCGTTTCCCGACCGCGCGAGCGCGCCCCGACAGCCCACTGCCGCGAACGGCGCTCGCGGCGTCATCGAGCTCGACGCCGACGGCCGCTACGAGCACGCGCTCGCGGATCTCGACACTTTTCGATACCTGTGGGTGCTCTTCTGGTTTCACCTGAACGACAGCTGGAAAGCGAAGGTGCTCCCGCCGCGCAGCACCGAACGTCGCGGCGTGTTCGCGACGCGCTCGCCGTATCGTCCGAACCCGATCGGCATGAGCGTCGTTCGCCTCGAGCGCATCGAAGGCCTGAACCTTCACGTCCTCGATGTCGACATGGTCGACCGAACGCCGGTGCTCGACGTCAAACCGTACCTTCCCTACACGGACTCGATTCCCGACGCGGGTCACGGCTGGCTCGGCGAAGAGTCGCCGCTCGGTATGCCCATCCGCCCGCGCGATCCGCGTCGCGCATTCGAGGTCGTGCTCACGCCGCGCGCCGAAGCGCAGTTTTCGTATCTCGCCGAGCAATTCGCCATCGATCTCGCGCCGCGGGTCATCCAGGCGCTGGAAGAAGGGCCATCACCGCATCCGTATCGGCGCATCAAGAACGACGGCGACGGCTACCGTCTCGCGATTCAAGAATGGCGTGTGCGATTTCGGATCGACGGCGCGGTGGTCACGGTCGAGTCGGTGTTCAGCGGCTACCGTCCGCGAGAGCTCTTCGCGGACGAGAACCCCGCCCTCACCGCGCACCGATCGTACACCGAGCGCTTCGGCGTCGAGGGCGAGCGCGAGCCATGATAGCGTCGTGAGTTACGGTCGCGTCGCCGCTCTCGTCCGGCGACCACCGAAACGACTCTGACGTTCCGATCCTCAATGCCCGACCCGAAAGCGAGCGAGCTCGACGTCGAGGCATGGACGCGGCGGCGCTTCCGCACGCTGGTCGGCATCTGCATCGCGCTCGGCACGTTGCTCCGGCTCGAATCGCTCGGAACGCCGTGGATCCTCGACGACTACATGCAGCTCGGCATGAGCAGCCACGTGTTCTGGGCGCAGCGAGCGACGTGGGATCGCTATCGATTCATTTCCGGCGATCCGATCGAAACGCGACACTTGATGGACACCGGCGCGCTCCCCTGGTGGACCGAACCGCACCTCAAGCTCGTCATGTTCCGTCCGGTCGCGAGCCTCGTCGGCGCGCTCGAGCTCTGGCTCGTCGGACCGAACCCGGTGGTGTCGCACGCGGTCTCGCTCCTCGCGTGCGCGCTCCTCGTGTTCGCCGTCGCGCTCGTCTATCGACGCTTGCTCCCGTATCGCACCGCGTGCATCGCGCTCCCGATCTACGTCCTCGGGCGCTCGCACGACATTCCGGTCGGCTGGGTCGCGAATCGCGCGGCGATCTTCGCGGCGCTGTTCGGCGCGCTCGCACTGCACGGTCACGTGCGGTGGCGCGAAGGCGGCGCGCGTTCCGGGCTCGTGCAAGCCGTGCTCTGCCTGTCGATGAGCGCGCTGTCCGCCGAGTACGGCCTCGCGACGTTCGGGCTCTTCTTCGCTTACGAGATGTTCGGCTCGCGGCCGGCGCGCATCCGCGCCCTCTTACCCGCGTTCGCCGTCGGCTTGTGTTACGTCGCGGCGTACCGCGGTCTCGGCTTCGGCACGCGCGGCACGAGCGTGTACGCCGATCCGACGACCGAGCCCGGGCGGTTTCTGATGACCGCGCTCACCAACGTGCCTTTGCTCGGCGCCGAAGTACTCTGGCCCTCGCCGATCCGCGGCGCGACCAAGGTCGCGGGCGTCCTCGCGGTCGCGCTCGGCATTTCCCTGCTCGTCCCGGTGCTGTCGATGAAGGCGCGGCGCGCCGCGCTCGGCGCGACGATCGCCGGGTTCATCGCTTGTCTTCCGCTCACCGTCGCGGCCGTTCCGAACCCGCGGCTCCTCGAGATCCCCAACATCGCCTTCGCGGGCGCGCTCGCCGTGCTGCTCGAAGAAACGGCGGAAGTCAGCGGGCGGGCGCGCTGGTTCGCGGTGCGGTTCGTCGCGTGGGTGCAGTTGTTCCTTGCGCCGGTCGTGTCATGGCTCGAGATGCATCTGACGCGAACGACGTCGAGTTATCTCTACGACGAGGGCACGAAAGTACCGCTCGAGGGCGACGCGAACGAAGACGCGATCCTCGTCGCTGCGCCGGAAATCTTCAGCTTGCACGACCCGCCGATGGTGCGTCACCTGGAGTCGAAAACGATGCCGCGCGCGTGGTGGGTACTCTCGGTCGCCGACTCGGCACATCGTCTCGAACGCGTCGCCGCCGACACCCTCGAGCTCCAAGTGCTCGGCGCGGGGCTCTTCGAAACGCCGAATCGCGACGCCTATGAGCCCCCGAAGCCGCCGCTCACGGCGGGCAGCGTCGTCGACACCGGACGTCTCCGCGTGACGGTGCTCGCCGTCGGCCCCGCGGGACCGACGCGCATCCGATTCCGATTCCCGGAAAACCTGGACGCGCCCAACGTCACCCTGCTCACCGCGGGTCCGAGCGGCTATCGACGCATGACGCCGCCCGCGATGGGACGGAGCGTGGTATTGCCGAAAGCAACGCTGTCGCCAGTCGTCGCTCCGGCGCTTCGTTACTGAATCCGCGAAACTCCGGAACATGAATTCGCGACGTGGAAATGAAGCCCCCGACCGAGCGCCCCCGAGCGACGGCAAGAAAGCGCGTCGCGCGGCAGCGTTCTTCGAATTTCTCGAGCGACCGCGGCTCGGTCTTTGGCTCGCCGGGCTCGCGGCGCTGCTCGCGGCGCCGTGCTTGTTCATCGGCTTTTACCTCGACGACTTCGTCGGCCGTTACATCTACTCGGATCTTCCCGGCGCGAAGAACCTGTTCCGCATTTACGTCGGCGGCTACGGCGTCGCCAACGGCAACCTCGCCGACAATCGGTGGCAGATCGAGAACGGGAACGCGCCGTGGTGGATGTACCCGAAGCTCCTGGTCTCGACGTATCGCCCCATCAGCGAGCTCACCCATACGCTCGATTTCTCGCTCTGGCGCAACACGGCGTGGCCGATGCATTTGCAGAGCATCCTGTGGCTCGCGCTCCTCGTCGCGGTCGCGACCCGGCTCTACCGCGGGCTTCTCGGGCCTCGCGTCGGCGGGCTCGCCGCGCTCTTGTTCGCCGTCGATCACACGCACGGGTTCGAGGTGGGGTTCATTTGCAACCGCCACACCATCGTCACGGCCGTGTTCGGCGTGCTCTGCCTCGACGCCCATCGTCGCTATCGAGAAAATGCCGATGCTCGCGCGAGCGTCGTCGCGCTGGGTTTTTATTTGGTTGCCTTGCTCGCCGGGGAGTCGAGCTTGGCCGTACTCGGGTACCTCTTCGCGTACGCGCTCTTCGTCGACGAAGCGAAGCTCGGTAAGCGCGTCCTCGCCTTCGCTCCGTACCTGCTCATCACCGCGATCTGGCGGGCCGCGTACAATCACGCGGGTTACGGCGCAAAAGGCTCCGGGCTCTACATCGACCCCGTTCGCGAGCCGCTGCACTTCCTCTCGGCGTTCCTCGAGCGCGGTCCGATCCTCCTCCTCGGCCAGTTTTTGACGCCGCCGCCCGAAGCGTACCCGCTCTACTCGCCGGCGACGGCGCACGCCGTGCTCGTCGTGGCCGTCCTCTTCGTCGCGGCGTTCGCGTTCGCGTCGCTCGGGCTCTTGAAGCGCAACCGCGTGGCGAGGTTCTGGGCCGCCGGCTTTTTCTTCTCGCTCGTCCCCGCCGCAGTGACGCATCCGCACAGTCGTCAGCTCTTGCTGTCGAGCGTCGGGGGGATGGCGCTGGTCGCGCAACTCTGGAATTTCCACACGGTCACCCTCCGCGACGCCGCCGTCACGGCGCCGATCAAGCTCTCGCGGCTCGTCGCGGCGCTCGTGCTCTTCGTGCACCTGGTGATATCGCCGCTGGCGTCTCCGTTCGCCACGTGCAGCGTCGCGCTCACCGCGCCGATCAACCGCGCCGTCGACGGGATCGGCCCGGAGATCGGCGGCCAAGACGTCGTGTTCGTGACCGCGCCCGACTACTGGATCCCCCGGCTCGTCCAATTGAAGCATCGGATCGACGAAGCGCCGCTCGCGCGGCGGTGGCGCGCACTCGCGTACGGCCCGGAGCGGGTCACCGTGCACCGCACCGGCGCTCGGACGCTCGCCCTCGACTACGAGGGCGGCATCCTGAGCACGTCGTTGATGGAGCTCTATCGCGATCGGCGGCTTCGCATGGCCCCGGGAGATCGCGTGGACCTCGACGGCCTCGCGATCGAAGTCGTGGCAACGACCGACGACGGCCGAGTGAAGACGGCGAGCTTCTCGTTCGACCACTCGCTCGACGACAAGACCTTCTCCTTTTACTACTGGACGGACAACGCGTTCGCGCGCTTCACGCCCCCGCCAGTGGGCGCGAGCACGACGCTCCCGCCCGCGTTGATTCGTCTCTCGCTGTAGA
>DATBBD010000356.1:0-5284 GCA_036271175.1 Polyangiaceae bacterium
TACTACGCTTTCGACGCGAGTCATGGCGGCTTCAACGGTCGCAGCGCCGACGGCGGCGCCGATCCGGTGCTCGTGAAGGATCTCTACACGGCGCTCGACGGAGCCCACAGCTCCTTCGTGATCGAGACGGTCAGAGACCCCGTGTCGGGAACGTTGTTGCTCGCGCTCTACGGTCTCGATGCGGCGGGCACCGACGCCGCGACGTTCTACTTCGTGAATCACGTGCTCCCGAACCTCGGAACGTTCACGTCGGGCTACTACATTTACGACTGGGTCGACGGCGACGGAAACAAGACGCCCGGAGACGCCGACACGTTCACCCTCGTCAGCTCCGGCTGAGAAGCCATCAAGCTATCTCAGAAACCGTAGCGAGCAGCGGGGGGCGCAGTAGGTTCATGAGATAGCTTCGAAGCGAACGCCCTGCGCGAGCGGTAATTCGGTGGAGTAGTTCACCGTGTTCGTCGCGCGCCGCATGTACGCCTTCCAAGCGTCGGAGCCCGACTCGCGCCCGCCCCCGGTTTGCTTCTCTCCGCCGAACGCGCCGCCGATTTCCGCGCCGCTCGTGCCGAGGTTCACGTTCGCAATGCCGCAATCCGAGCCGTCCGGGCCGGTGAAGCGCTCGGCTTCGCGGACGTCGTTCGTGAAGATGGCCGACGAGAGCCCCTGCGGAACGTCGTTGTTCAGCGCGATCGCCTCCTCGAGCGTGTCGTAGCGGTGCACGTAAAGAATCGGCGCGAACGTCTCCTCGCGCACGATCGGCGCGCGCGCGTCGATTTCGACGAGCGCCGGACGGACGTACACGCCGCCTTCGGGCACGCCGGTGACGACGCGGTCACCGCCGGTGAGCACGCGGCCGCCTTGTCGTTTCGCGAGGTCGAGCGCGTGCTGCATCGATTGCCACGCGCGTTCGTCGATGAGCGGCCCGATGAGGGTTCCTGCGGTCCGTGGATCTCCGACGGGGAGACGCTGGTACGTCGCGACGAGTCGTTCGACGAGACGGTCGGCGACGGTGCGATGGACGATGGCGCGGCGGAGGGTCGTGCAACGCTGCCCCGCCGTTCCCGCGGCCGCGAACACGATGGAGCGGACGGCGAGCTCGAGATCCGCGGTCGGCGCGACGACCATGGCGTTGTTGCCGCCGAGCTCGAGCAGAGGGCGACCCAGCCGAGACGCGACGGTCTTCGCGACGCTGCGGCCCATTCGCGTCGAGCCGGTCGCCGAAATGAGCGGCAGTTTCTGGGACGCGGCGAGCCGTTCGCCCACGGAGCCGTCGCCCACGACGAGGCCGCACACGGCGGCCGGAACGTCACTAAATTCGGCCACCGTGCTGGACAGCAGGGCGTGAACCGCGAGCGCCGTGAGCGGCGTCTTCTCCGACGGCTTCCACACGACGGGATCGCCGCACACGAGCGCGAGCGCCGCATTCCACGCGAAGACCGCGACCGGAAAGTTGAATGCCGTGATCACGCCGACGGGGCCGAGCGGGTGCCATTGTTCGGCGAGCCGATGCGCGGGGCGTTCGCTCGCGATGGTGAGCCCGTAGAGCTGCCGGCTCAGGCCGACCGCGAAATCGGCGATGTCGATCATCTCCTGCACTTCGCCGAGCGACTCCGAGACGATCTTGCCGGCTTCCAGGGTCACCAGGTGCGCGAGGTCGTCCTTGTGACGGCGGAGCCGTTCGCCGAAGCGGCGCACCAACTCGCCGCGACGCGGCGCCGGAACGCGACGGAACGACGCGAACGCCTGCGCCGCGGCGTCGACCACGCCGTCGACTTGCTCTGCCGCGGCCGCGGCGAACCCGGCGAGCTCGCGGCCGTCGATGGGCGAGCGGACCGCGAGCAGCGGGCCATCGCCGTCGAACGACGCGTCGCCGACGGATACGGCGCGTAGGGAGCCCAAAACCCCCAAGCGATCGAGCACGCCGCGCACGTCGTTCATTGTGCGGCCTCCGCGGGCGCGTCGTATTCCCACACGAGCTTCGGTCGGAGGCTCGTGTCGTAGTAGCTGCCGAATCGGTTCGCGAGAAATTCGTCGAGCCCGACTTCTTCTTGTCGCAAGAAGCCGCGCTTGCGGAGGCGGCCCTGCGCGAACAGATCGATCATCGCCGACACGCCGGCCGCGGTCGTCACTTGGATCGCGCTCCAGTTCTCTCCGTCGATGGTCTGGTTGTAGATTTTCCGCGCGTCGCTCACTTGCACGAACTGACCATGAACGGTGCCGGAGACCGTCGCGAACACGATCACGACGTCCTGAAATGTGACGGGCACCGCGCGCTCGAGGATGTCTTTGAGGAGCTCGCGTCGCTCGCCGAGCCGGAGCCCGTTGATGAGGAACGCGACGAGATCGCGGTGCCCCATGTAGCGCACGGTCTTGTAATCGAGGGTCGTGACTTTGCCGTCGAGCGTTTCGCACAAGGTGCCGAGGCCGCCCGACGTGTTGAAGGCTTCGTAACGAACGCCGTCGATCGAAAAGTGCTCGAGCCCTTCGAGCGGTAAAACCTCGATGCGGCGGCGGTGAACGATGGCGTCACAGGGGTTGCAATATTCGTTGATCAAGCCGTCGGTGGACCACGTCAGGTTGTACTTGAGCGCGTTGGTCGGAAACTGCGGCAACGCGCCGACGCGCATGTGGACGCTGTCGAGTTTTTCGAACCGCTCCGCGAGATCGTGCGCGGCGATCGACACGAACCCCGGCGCGAGCCCGCACTGCGGCATGAACACCTGTCCGTCTTTCGCGCGCTCGGAGACGGCGCGGACGCGCCGCGTCGTTTCGACGTCTTCCGTCAGATCGAAGTAGCTGAGCCCGGTTTCGAGCGCCGCTTCGGCCACGGACGGATTGTGGTGATAACTGAGCGCCGACAACACCAGATCGTGTCCGCCGAGCGCGCTTCGCAGCCGATTTCCGTCGGTGACGTCGACGACGACGCGCGCCGCCGCCGGCACCTTTTGTTCCACCAAAGCGAGCGCAGCCGGTTCGCTGTCGGCGACCGAGACCTGATAATCGCCGGTGCGAGACAGTAGCTTCGCCACCGTGCGTCCGATCTTTCCGGCGCCGAGGATTAAGACGCGCATCGGGACACCTCCGAGCTTTCACCACGCCGTCGACCGGCGCGTGTGGGACGAGAGATCGTGTTCACTTTTTTGTAGCTCGGCGGCTCCGGCGAGGCCACTTTTCTGCCCATTTTTCGCGTGTTTTTCGCCTCGAGAGGGGCGCGCGTTCAGTCCTTCCGCATGACGCGGCGAGACGTTGGTCGATCCGAAAACGTCACGTGAAAGTGCCTCGAAAGTGACCCGCGGCTCGGCCCATCTCTGGACAGAGTCGCGCACTCGGCCGAACGGACCGCGAGTCGAACGCCGCGAACGGCGGAATCGAGCTCACGACGTCGGCCGCTACTCGGGGAAACCTCGTGCAGCACGCCGTCCGATTGCAGTGGCTTGGTCTCGCGTTCGTCGCGTTCGTCGCGGCCTGCGGACTGTCCGGCTGTGATGCGAATGCGTCCGCGGACGCGCCTGCGCCAATCAAGATCAGCATCGCCGGATCGACGGCGCTCGTGCCGCTCCTCGACGAAGCGTCGAAGCGATACATGAAGGATCACCCGGCGGTGACGATCGTCGTGTCGTCGGGTGGATCGTATACGGGGCTCGCCAAGGTCGCGTCCGGTGAAGTCACGATCGGCGCGAGCGACGTGCTCGCGGAAGGGCCGAACTCGGGCGCGCTCGTGGATCACGCGATCGCGGCCATCGGCTTTGCCGCGATGGCCAACCAGGGCGCGTTCGATGACGCGATCACGTCGCTGACCTCCGACGAAACGCGCGGCATCTTCACCGGTCGATTGAAAAACTGGAACGACCTCGGCGGCGAAGACCAGCCGATCGTCGTCATCAACCGCGAAAAGGGCTCGGGAACCCGCGGCGTCTTCGGTGCTCTGGTCCTCGGCGGAGACCTGTTCGTCGCGAGCGAGGAACAGCCGAGCTCGAGCAAGGTTCAAGAGCGACTGCTCGCGACGCCGGGAGCCATCTCGTACCTCGCGCTGTCGTATCATTCCGACGCGCTGAAGACGCTCGCGTACGAGAACGTCGCGGCCACGACGGAAAACATCCTGACGGGCGCTTATCCGCTCTGGTCGTACGAGCACCTGTACACGCGAGGTCAGCCCAGCGATGCGGTCACCGAGTTCATCGCGTTCGTCACTTCCGGACGATTTCAGCGCGAGGTGTTACCGCATCTCGGATTCATTCCGATCCACGACATGAAGGCGACGCGCGAGCCGCACTTGTGAACGACGGACGCGCCGCGAACGACGAGCGTCGATTCACCCGTTCGCGACCAGCGCGCGCGCGTCGCCGAAGAGCTCGACTCGACGGCTCAGCTCGGCCACGAGCCGGGGCGGATACACGAGGCGGGCGCCCGGCGCGGTCGCCAGCATCGCGACGCCGGTGACCGCCAATCCGTTCGGAGTGGGGTGACTGAGGAGCACCGGCCGGTACGAAACCCCTTTTTCGAATTCACCGGTGTGGGCCGCGGCCGGAGGCTCCGAGCGAGATACGGCGCTCGTCGTTTTCTCGGCAATGCTCGCAGCGACGTAGTCTTCGGCGCTCGAGGACAACCACTCGGGAGGGTCTTCACCGCCGAGTCGAGCGGCGCACATCGTCCCGGCGTCGGACACCAGAAAGAGAAAGCCGTCGGCGGCGCCTGTCGACTGCGCGAGCCATTGGAGCGCACAGTGCGCGCGTTCCGCGGTGCCCTGGCACGTGTCGAGCGTAGCGAGTGCACGCGAACTGAGCACGTCGGTCTCCATCGGGCCAAAAATGGCCACCGCGCCGTCCGTGCGCCGCGCGTCGCGGTGGAGTTTTTCGAATTTCGCGGCGAGCGCCGGGTTCGTGGCCGCACTGAAGGTCTGCTTGAAGAGCGCGGCGTGACGCTCGAACCCTTTCGTATCGTTCAGCGCGAGCGCCACGCGCGCACGCGCCTCGTGAGCGAGCCCGACGGCGACGCCCGTCGCGCCCATCGTACGAAGCTGCTCGATCACGCCGTCGGCGATCGCGACGGCCTCGTCGCCGTGACCTAGCCGAGCCTTCACCTGAGCGAGCGGCATCGAGACGTGCAGGCGCGCTTGGCCGAGGCCCGCGTGTGCGGCGTCGCGCGCGTAGATTTCACCGAGCTCGAGTGCGCGCGCGTCTTGGTCGCTATCGGAGAGCGCCCGGAGGTGGGCGCCGGCGAGGTTCGGCCAGATCTGGTGTTCGCCCGCGCTCGTCAACGCGAGGCCGGCGGAGAGCTCGGCGAG
>DATBBD010000357.1:0-2809 GCA_036271175.1 Polyangiaceae bacterium
CTCGGCACCTGGCCGCGCGTCATTCGCCGGCTGTCGTTGGCGATGGAGGGCTCGGGCACCACGGTGCTCCTCATTACGGACAGCGACGCGCATCGTCCGTTGCCGCTCCCCGTCGCGATGCGCCTCGAATTGATTCGCACCGCCGTCGATCATCTGTCCATCGAGGTCGCGAAAGATCGTCGCGGTCGCGTATCCGGTCCGCGAACCGTCGCGTGGGCGCGCCGGGGTAGAGCTCCGTCCGGCGAGGTCACGGCGCTCTCGTCCGTCGCTCCGATCGCCGCTCCGATCACCCTGAAGAGGCTCGCATGACCGAGCGGCGGCGGGTCGTGGCCATCGTGCTCCCGAATCTGTTGACGGAGCTCGCGAGCGCTCCGCTCGCCACGCCGAAGCTCGAGGCCACGGACGCCGCGCGTGCACGACGGCGCGCTGCGGTTCCGCTCGGCGTCCTCCTCGTCGACGAGAGCACGGCGTCGAGCAACGGAGAGAAACCTCCGCCGGACGCGACGTCCGTGCTCGCCGCCGTGAACGAGGGGGCCGAGCGATACGGCGTTCGCGTCGGACAAACCATCACCGAAGCGCACGCGCTCGTCGCGCGTCTTCTCATTCGCGAAGTGACGCGCGCAGAGGTGTGCACCCGGCTCGGCGAGGTCGCCGAAGTGGCGCTTGGGTTCGGCCCCACGGTGGCGCTCGAGTCGCCCGATACCGTCTGGGTCGACATCACCGGTTCCGCGCATCTCGCCGGCGGCGAAGACGCGCTCGCACTCGAGCTCGGCGCGCGCGTGCGGGCGCTCGGTCACGTGGTGCGTGTCACGGTCTCCGACGGGCCGCGGCTCGCGCAGGCCTTCGGGCGCTGGGGCCGCATGAATCGGGAAGGGAGCCTCGTCGTCGGCGAGGCAGACACTGCTCATAAAATGGCCGAATTGCCGGTCAGAGCCGTCGCGTTCGACGCCGAGCTCACGGCGTGGCTCGTGCGGCTCGGCATTCACACCGTGGGAGATCTGGCGCGGTTGCCGCGCGCCGCCACCGCGTCGCGTCTCGGCGGCGACAGCGCGCGCCTGCTCGATCTCGCGGAGGGGCGCGACGAATCGCCGCTCGTCGCGTACGTCCCGCCCGCCATTCCTCGCGAAGAGACGAGCTGGGACGACGCGGTCAGCGGCGTCGAACCGTTGCTCTTCGTGCTCCGTGGGCTCGTTTCACGGCTCGGTGCCCGCCTCGAAGGGCGCGGCGAAGCCGTTCAAGTGCTGGAGCTCGTCGTCTTGCACGACTCGGCCGTGGCTCGCTTCGAACAAGTGCCGCGGCAAACCGCGTTGCGCTTCGAGCTCTCCACGCCGCTCTGGCGACCGGAAGAGCTCTTTCGCGTCGTCGCGTCGCGACTCGGTCGCACCGAATTGCCCGCGTCGTCGGTCGGGCTCCGTCTCGAAGCGCATGCCATCACCCGGGCGCTCGCGCTCCAGCTCAATTTGTCGCGTTACGGCTCTGGCCTCGGCGGTAGCGCCGGAAAAGGGCCGGAGACGCTACCGGTGCTCCTCGCCGAGCTCTCAGCCGATCTCGGCAAAGACAAGGTCGGCATCTTGAAGCTCGAAGGGTCGCACCGGCCCGAACGGAAAAGCCGCCTGAGCTCGGCTTCCGAGGCGATCTTACCCTCGTTTCGGAGAGACAAGATGCGCCGCGAAGCGGGTTCGTCGGAGACGCCGTCCGCGTCGCTGCGTGAAAGCGCAGAACGTCGCGAAGCGCCGACCCGGCTCTTGCCCCGTCCGATCGCCTTCGATGCTCCGCTTCGTACCGGGGTCACCGTCTCCGTCGAGCATCGGTTGTTTTCGGTGGAAAGGGTCCGCTTCGAGAAGCGGCTCGACGCCGTCGAGTGGTGGACGCCCGAGCCGGTGTCTCGCGATTACGCGCGGGTGTGGCTCAGCGGCGCGAGCGGCGGTCTCGAAGCCATCGTGTACGTCGATCGCAACACCGGCGCGCGCATGATCCAGGCGTTCGCAGATTGAGCATCGTCCGGAGGGTTCGTGCCGTTCGCGGAGCTGCTCGCCCGGTCGTCTTTTTCGTTCCTGCGCGGCGCGTCCCAGCCCGAAGAGATGGTCTCGCGGGCGAAAGAGCTCGGGCAGAGCGCGCTCGGGCTCTGTGATCGCGACGGGCTTTATGGAGTCGTGCGCGCCTTCGCACGCGCCCGCGAAACCGAGCAGCGGCTCATCGTCG
Source organism: Polyangiaceae bacterium (assembly GCA_036271175.1). Taxonomy (GTDB): domain Bacteria; phylum Myxococcota_A; class Polyangia; order Polyangiales; family Polyangiaceae; genus DASZVB01. Next base: position 2,203 of record DATBBD010000357.1, read on the forward strand.
GCGCGGAGCTGTCGCTCGCGCCGCCCGGCACCGTCGTCGAGCGCTCGGATTCCTGGCAGCGCGCGGCGCGCTCGGAACCGGACGGCGTCGAGGCGTCATCGAGCGACGCCCTCCACGACGCACCGACCGTCGCGCTCCTCGCGCTCGATCACACCGGGTACACCAATCTCTGCCGTTTACTCACGCGCGCGCACGCCGGGCTTCCCAAGGGGGAAGCGTTGCTCGAAATCGACGCGCTCGACGCACATCACGAAGGGCTCGTCGCGGTGGTGCCCGGGGCGAGCTTTCCGGGCGCGAGCGACACGCCGCATCGTGCGCTGTACGGCGCGCTCGCCGACACGTTCGGCGCCGAGCGGGCGTTCGTCGCGGCGTGGCGTCGCCTCGACGAATTCGACGCCGAGCGCGTCGCTGCGGCGGTCGACGCGTCGAATCGGTACGGGCTCCCGGTCGTCGCCAGTGCGCGGCCGCTCTATCACCACCGTTCACGAAAGCCGCTCGCGGACGTCATGCACTGCATCCGGGTGGGCACGACGCTCGACCGAGCCGGCACCGATCTCGAAGCGAACTCCGAGGCGTATCTGCGTTCGGATTTCGAGATGCGCCGGTT
>DATBBD010000358.1:0-2725 GCA_036271175.1 Polyangiaceae bacterium
AACGCTTCGGCTCGGCTGGCTCGGCGAGAACTTGGGTCCAGCTATCAGCGGCGTCGCGCTCATCGCCGCCGCTGGCTGACAGGAGCGCGAGGTGAACCGTAGGATTGCGGCGACGGAGAGCGCGGAAGGCGCGGAGTTCGACTCGGCGAGCGTCGAAGCGCTCGAGTCGCGCGGCCGCCGCATGGAGTAACCCGGCGAGAGTGGCGAAGAGGGTCATCAGATTCCGTTTTCTGCCGCCGGCGGCGGCATCGGTGGCGTCCTCGCGATTCGAACGCGAGTCGGTTTCGACGTAGAGCACTGCAAGAGCGCGTCGATTACCTGTCCAAACGCCGGCGCATGCAGCCGGCGACGCCGTGATTTTTTCAGTGCGCGCCGCCGGGCGAGCGTGCGGTCGCGTTCTTGCTCGCCGAGCGCCCGACGTCGGGGCGTCGAGCACCGCCCGACTGCCGACCACCCGACGAGCAAACCCCCCCGTAGGGGGGTGCTCGGCGTCGGGTGCTCGACTCGAGGTTGGGTGGTCGGGTGCTTTCCAGCATGTTTTCAGCCATTCCGTGTTTCGTCGGGTGCTCGTCGGGTGCTCGTCGGGTGACCCCCCCTAGTCGGGTGCTCGTCGGGTGCTACGCGGCGCGGCATTTCGTCGAACCCCGAGTCCCATTCGGCTGGCGCTGGTGCGCCCGATTTTTCTCCTCCTGAACGGATCTCGAATGCCCTGAACGGCCTGCCGCCGATCTTCACTTCGACCGTTCGGATCGCCTTCTCGCCGAAGAGCGTCGTGAGCGCCCGTTCGATGTCGACCGCGCTCCTCGCGAGGAGCGTCGAGAGCGAGTTCTTCGTCTTCGGCCCCGAGCGTAGGGCGTCGACGACGCGCGCCTCGAGGGGCCGATTGTCGTCAGCGGGCGGCCCGCCAATTCGAAGTAGCGGTGCGCCGCGCTCGTCCTTCACGATGCTGAACGAAACCGGCATCGGATAGTCGTCCGGATCCTCGCGAAGCTTCGCGAACGTTACGCGCGTGGAGACGATCCGCCCGTCACACCGCTCGCCCTTCACCATCAAGACGGTGTCGGCCTGCCCGGTTCGTTGGACGCTGCCAGAGACGTCGGCGAGATCGCCTCCCGCGCCATTCTTCTTTGTGTGTGCGACTACCCACGCGACGGGCTTCTCGGAAGCCTCTGGTGCCGACTCGATGGCCGCGGCGATGAGGTTGAAGATCGCTACCTGCTCGCGTTCGTCGTTCGAATCGCCGGGCGCGACCCGACTTAGCGTATCCAGCGCGATGTCGGAAACGAGTCCTGCACGGATGAGCTTCACGACGTCGGCCCACTCGACCGACCCGAGAAGCACGGCCTTACGCGCGATGACGATGATGCGGTCGAGCGCGTCTTCGTCCACTTCAAGCAGCGCCATGCTCCTACGAAGCTTGCGAGCGGTACTCGATTCACTGTGCTCGCCCTCGATCAGCACGACGAATTTTCCGGACGGCGCCGGAATTACAATGCGACCGAGCACGGCAACCGGGGCGCCCGTGTTGAGGCGCGCCACCAAGATCAGAAAGAGAATCGTGGTTTTTCCGTCGCCTGGCGCGCCAGCGATAACTACGATGATGCCGGCGACCACGATGTCCATCCAAACGTAGGAGATCGCCCGCGACGCGAGGGCTACCAGCCTGTCGCGACCGATGAGCGCAAGCGGTCCCAAGAATTTCAGTCCGCGCAGCGGTTCCTCGACGCTCGGAATCCCCGAGGGTGAGTCGGTCTCTCCGTTTAGCGCCTCGAGCTGCTCTATCTTCGACCGGAGCCTCCGAAGCAGTGGCGTCGCGTCGGTGTTTCCCCCCGCGATCTCGGCGGTGATCGCCCTGCACTCGGCCTGCAGTTGCCGCACCGACCAGTAGCCAGCGACGATGCGCGCGTGATCCGCTACGTGTACGACGCTCGGAGTTGCGTCGATTATTTGCGAGAGATACGGGCTGCCGCCAATCTCGTGCAGCCGACCCTCGGCCTTCAGACGGGAGCCGACCGTTGTGACATCGATCGCCTCGCGGTCATGCGCGAGCGACCAGACAACCTCGGCGATCTTTTGATTCGCGGTCGAGTAGAAGTGCGCCGGCAGCACGATGCATGCGACTTCCGGCAGACGTTCCGGCGCGATCATCACCGCCGAGAGCACGCTCGCTTCAGCGTCGAGGTCGTGCGGCGGCGGCGCTAGTTTCGCGATTTGGCTCACGGCGAGGTGGCCCTCGGACGCTGGAGGTGGCACTCGAGATGCGCGACCCCGCGCGGCTTGTTCGGATAGAACACGATCTTCTCGCCAGGCGCCACGTCGCGCGCGCAATGCTCGCAAGGCTGCGCCTTCGTCGCTTCGACGATTCGGAGTTCGATGTGGCTCATGAGCGTTTTCGAACGAAGATGACGACGCCGAAATGCACGTAGTAGGTCAAAATCAGCTCAGCCTTTGGAGCCGCCGACGACACGGAGTGAACCTTCGAGACGCGCGCGGTCGATCGCTCGCTGCGCCGGCGTCCTGGTCGGAGCAGGACGGCTCTCGTCGTGCTCGTCCGCGCGAACCCGGCGACCGTCGATCCAGGCCTGCAGGTCGGCGCGGCGCACGAGCAGCTCACGCCCGACGAGGGACGCCGCGAGTTCACCGCGTTTGATCGCACCGCGCAGCGTACGCACGGAGACGCCGCACGACTTCAGGGGGAGCAGCGTCTCTTTCGACGCTGGCACTT
>DATBBD010000359.1:0-19973 GCA_036271175.1 Polyangiaceae bacterium
GGACGAACGGCGTCACCGAATTCGCATGGCGGTCGGCAACGGACTCCGCAAGGACGTCTGGGAAGCATTCAGCGCACGCTTTCGGATCCCGGTGATCCGCGAATTCTACGGCGCTACGGAAGGCAACTCCCCGATCATCAACCTGGAAGGACGGCCGGGAATGCTGGGCCGGCTCGTCTTCGGGCAAGCGCTCATCGCCTGCGATCCACAAACCGGTGACGTCGAACGCGACGAGCGGGGACACTGCGTGCGCCGCACGCGCGCGTCGGACCACGGGCTCTTGGTCGCGCGGATCTCCGCGACCGCGCGCTTCGACGGGTACGCCGACGCGAACGCGACGAACGCGAAGATTTTGCGCAACGTGTTCCGGGACGGCGACGCCTGGTTCAACAGTGGCGACGTACTCGAACTCCACGACGACGGCTGGGTGAGCTTCGTCGATCGCGTCGGCGACACCTTCCGATGGAAGGGCGAGAACGTCTCGACCAACGAAGTGGCCGAAGCTCTCAACCGCGCCGCCGGCGTCGTCGAGAGCAACGTCTACGGCGTGACCGTGGGCAACGCGGAAGGCCGAGCCGGCATGGCGAGCCTGCGCGTCACCGCCGATTTTTCGCTCGATGCGTTCGCAGCGCACGTCATGGTGGCGTTGCCGCGTTACGCCCGTCCGTTGTTCTTACGGCTCGACGACGCCGCGCGAACCACCGGCACCTTCAAGTACCAAAAGACCGACTACCAGCGAGACGGGTTCGACCCCGACGCGGTACGGCGCCCGCTGTTCGCTCTCGTCGACGGAGCGTATCGACCGCTCGATCGCGAGCTCTTTCGACGCATTCAATCCGGCGACCTCGCCGTGGGTTAGTGTCCGTCTCGATCGACTCAACGGGGTTGCCGTAGTCGGTCAGCGGCCCTCGAACTTCGGGGGGCGCTTTTCGAGAAAGGCGCGGACGCCTTCGTCGTAGTCGCGACTCGCGTAGCAATCGCGGACCGAGCGGTCGATTTCCTCGACGTCCCGCGCGCTCGCCGGCTTTCTGAGCTCGCGCGCGACGACCTTGACGCTCTTCAGAGTAAGGGGTGCATTTTCCGAAATGTGCGTCGCGGTCGCGCGGACGTAAGCGTCGAGGTCGGCCTTCGGTTTTACTTCGGTGACGAGCCGACGCGACGCCGCTTCCGCGGCATTGAACCGACGCGCGGTGAAGAAAAATTCCTTCGCCGTCGAAGTGCCGACGACGTCGACGAGGGTTTCGATGCCCGACGGCGGATAGCCGAGGCCGAGCCGCGCCGCGGGCACCGCGAACACCGCGTCGTCGGCCGCGTAGCGGAGGTCCGCCGTGATGGCGATCGCGACGCCTCCGCCCACGCAAAATCCGTGAATCATCGCGATGAGGGGCTTGTCGAAGTCGAGCAGAGCGTCGAACGCCCGGACGTTCGCGGCGTCGTATTCTCGCGCCCCATCGCCCGAGCGCATCCGGCTGAATTCCGAGATGTCGGCCCCCGAAATGAACGCGACGTCGCCCGCACCCCGAAGGACAACGACGCGCACCTCGTCGTCGGCGGCTAGCCGGGCAAGGACACTGGGGATTTCGAGCCACATCCCGAGCGAGATCGCATTGCGTCGCTCCGGATAGTCGAACACCAAAAATCCAATCGCGCCCTCTTTTTCGAGACGAACGGTGCCGGCCATGACGGCCGCGAACTCTAGAGCGTGGAGCGCGTTTCGGCTACGGGTTCTCCATGTCCGAGCGTGGTAGCCTCCGCCGCGTGTGGGGTCTCGGGAGTCGCAAAGTCATCGTTTCCGTCGCGTTCATCGCGGCGGCGTGCGGCAGTAGCTCGGGCAACGCGCTGTATCGCGCCGACTCGATCATCGAGCCCGGCGCGGGCGGAACGACGGCGAGCGGCGGAACGACGGCGAGCGGCGGAACGATCGCCACCGGAGGCGACGCCACGAGCGCGGGAGGCGTGGCGGGCGGAACGATCGAGAGCGAGGGCGGCTCCCTCTCCACCGCGAGCGGCGGCGCCGACGGCGGACTTTCAGGAAGCGCCACGCCAGGGGTCGTGTCCTGCGGCAACGAGCCGTGCGTCCTCGATTCATCGCCCGACGTTCACGACGTGTGCTGCATCGGCAGCCCGTTCGTTCCGAGTCTGTGCGTGCCGGCGCCATCGTCGGGGTGTCAATCGGCGTTCAGCCCGACGACGATCACGTGCGACGACGCCGCCGATTGTCCTGATGGAAAGCGGTGTTGTGGCGCTGCGGATGGCTCGTCGTGCAAGACGAGTTGCCCGTCGCTCACCTTGTGTCGCACGGCCGACGAGTGCCCCGGAAAGCGCTGCCTGCCGTTCGCGGCGCTGCCGGAATACAGCACTTGTCAGTGAAATTCGGCGGCGGAGCGCCTCGCCCCGACTCGGTTCCAGGCTGCTAGACTCGCGCCGTGCTCGCGAGCCTCCTCGGAATCCGGCCAGAGGATCGACGCGTCGCGACGTTTGCGTTCCTGACGCTGCTCGGCCTGATGACGGCCCACTCGCTGCTCGAGACGGCGCGAGACACGCTGTTTCTTTCGCATCTTCCGGCGCGCGACCTGCCGCTCGCCTACGTCGCGATCGCCGTGATCGCGTTTCTGATCGCCGCGGTGAGCCGTCGTTTCGAGGGCGCCGTCCCGCGACGGATTGCTCTTTCCATCGCGCTCGTCCTCGGCGGCGCGATCACTGCGAGCTTCGGGTTCTGGGTCACGTCCGAGAGCACGGTCGCGCTGATCTCGCTGTACGTGTGGACCGGTGTTCTGGCCACCATCGTGGTCGTTCAGTTTTGGCTCCTGGTGGCGCACGCGCTCGATTTCGGCCAAGCGAAGCGCACGTTCGCGATCATCGGCGCCGGGGGATTGGTCGGCGCGGTGCTCGGTTCCGCGACGGCCGGCGGCCTCCTCATGATGGTGGCGCCGAGCTCGCTGCTGTTCGTCTCCGGGTCGATCTTCGCCGTCACGGCGGCCCTCCCGCAGTTTCTCACCATGCGCCGCGCCGCACCGGGCGCAAAACCCAAAAAAATTCACGACGCTCGACCGTCGTTCACCCTCCTTCGCGAAGAGCCGTACCTGAGACGCATGCTCTGGGTCGCGCTCTTGTCGAGCATGCTTTTTACCGGCGTCGACTTCGTCTTCAAAGCGCAAGCGTCCGTCGATCTCGCGCCCGATCAGCTCGGCCCATTTTTCGCCCGCTTTTACGCGGTGTCGAGCGTGCTCGCGCTCCTCGTTCAGGTGTTCGCCGCGCCTCGCCTGCTCCGGGTGCTCGGCGTGAACGGCTCGCTCCTCGTCTTGCCGTCGCTGCTCCTCGTGAGCTCGGCAGGGTTCGTCCTCACCGGCGGCCTCGGCGCGGCGCTCTTGATGCGCGGCACCGACGGAACGCTTCGCCACTCGCTCCACCGCACCGGCACGGAGATTCTGTCGGTGCCGCTCTTGCCGGCCGTTCGCGATCGCTTCAAGGGATTCGTCGAGGCAGTCGGCCAGCGGGGGGGTCAGGGTCTCGCATCGCTCTTGCTCCTCGCCGCAACCTCGGTCGGCGCGCGGCCGCTTCAGATCGGCTGCGGGCTCATCGCGTTCGCCGCACTCTGGATCGTCGTGTCGAGCGGCATCAAGCCGCACTACCTCGAGCTCTTCCGGAGAAATCTCCGGCAAGGAGTGCTCGAGACGCACGTCGAAGTTCCGGATCTCGACTTGAACTCGCTGGAGGCGCTGATCGCGGCGTTGAGCTCGCCGAACGACTACGAAGTAACGGCCGCGCTCGACCTCCTCGCCTCCTTCGGCAAGACGAACCTCATTCCGGCGCTCATCCTTTATCACCCGTCGACCGACGTGGTCCTTCGCGCGTTCTCCTTGCTCTCCGGCTCGGATCGTCCCGATCTCGATCGACTCGTGGAGCGGCTGATCCAGCACGAGGACGACCGGATCCGCGCCGCTGCGCTCCGATTTTCGGCGGCGCGCTCCGAGCAGGCGTTGCTCGAATCCATGGCGAAGGACCCGTCTCCGTTGGTTCACACGACGGCGGTCGTCGAGCTCATCGGGCGCGGCGCGATCGACGAAGCAAAGGGGGCTCTGCACCTGCGCAACATCGTCGACGGAAACTCGTCGGAGCTCCGCCGCGCGCTCGCCGTCTCGGCGCGTGATCTGCCGCGCGGCCGGTACCCGTGGACGTTGGTCGAGCTCGCGTTCCGGAACGAAGACGGGCTCGACGCCGAGGTCGCCCGCTCGATGGCGGCTGCACCCGAGCTCGACTACGTACCGACGCTGGTCCGCTTGCTCGGCGATCGCGACTGTCGCGAGGACGCGCGCGCGGCGATCATCGGGCTCGGCGACCCTGCACTCGGTTCGCTCGACGACGCTATGGGCGACCTCGACCTCCCGAGGTCGGTACGGCGCCATTTGCCGCGCACGATTTCGCTATTCACCGGCACACGCGCGGCGGAGGTGCTCGAGCGGCACATCGCGACGGAGCCCGACGAGCTGGTCGCGTCGCAGATCGTCCGCGGGCTCGGGCGGCTGCGCGCCACCGATCCGACCCTCGCCGTCGATCGGCGCATGCTCCTCGAACGGTCGCGCGCGGCGCTCCAGCGCGCGGTCACGCTGCTATTCTGGCGAGTCACGTCGCATGCGTTCACGGGCACCGAAGTCACCGGACGCAGCGCGGTCGCCGAAGTGCTCGGCGCGCTCCTTTCCGACAAAGAGTCGCTGGCGCTCGAATCCGTGTTTCGGATCCTCAAGGTGCTCGACCCTTCGGAAGAATTCGAAATCCTCTTTGCCGGCCTCCGGAGCACCGACGCGCGCCGTCGCGAGAACGGCCGCGAGCTCTTGAGTCACGTCGTTCCGGAGCCGCTCCGCGGCGGCATCCTCGCGATGCTCGGCGATGGTCCGCCGACGGCTCGGCTCTCCGCGTCGCGACGTTTTCACGATCCGGAAGGGTGCGAGCGCTTCGAGCGCGTCGCCGAACGCCTCGGCGCGTCGCACGAACCGACACGCGCCGTCGCAATGGTCGAGCTCGGCGAGGTGCACGCCGAGTGCCTTCGCCGCATGCTCCTGGACTCGAGCGACGCGCTCCGCGGCGTCGCGAGCTACCGCATCGCCGAGCTCGGCCTCGACGAGCTCGTCCCGGAGCTCCGGACGCAGGCCGCCGGCGGGCAGGGAGCGCTCGCGGAGCTATCCGAGCGCGCCGTGGATCTCTTCGAGCAGCAAGCGCTGGAGTCGAGTCGTGTCGGGTGAGCCGGACCGGACGAAGGGACGGCTCGAGCGGCTCCTCGCGCTCCGATCGCTCCCCGGTTTGTCTCAGCTCGAGCCGGCGCATCTCGCGATGATGGCGGAGGTGACGAAGGAGCGACTGCTCCGCAAAGGCACGACCTTGTCGTTTGCCGGAGAGCCGGTGCGCGCGGTGCATCTCCTGCGTTCCGGCGAGGTCGCGATCATGCGCGAAGGCGTCGCGATCCGGAAGTACCGCGGCGGCGATGTCGTCGGCAGCATCTCCGCGCTCGCGCGCGATCCGCTCGGGCAACACGCCGTCGTCACCAGCGACGCGCGGACGTTCGAGATCGAACGGGACGATCTCGAAGACGTCTTCGAGGAGAGCTTCCCCCTCCTCCACTCGGCGCTCCGCGGGATGATGCGCGGCGTCCTCGGTGCCCGCCTCCAGATCCCCGTCGACGCGGGCTTTCCGGAACCGGTGCTCGACTCGTCACGCTTGCACCCTCGCGAGCTCGGCCTGGTCGATCGCGTGCTCTTCGGACGGCGGCTCATCTTGTACGGAACCGGGAGCGTCGAGGCGCTCGCGGATCTCGCCCGCGACATGACGCCCGTCGAGATCCCGCGGGGCGCCGAGGTGTGGCCCATCGGCGTTCCGTCCCCGTACTCGCTCCTTCTCTACGGCGGGCTCATTCGATGCGAGACGGCGAAGGGGCAGATCTTTTCCTTCGGTCCCGACTCCGTCGTGGGCGGCATCGATTCGCTCGCGGGAGAGCCGCGGTGGTTTCGCGCCGTCGCCGAGACGGACGTCGTCGGGCTCCGGAGCGACGCGACGCATCTCATGGACGTCATCGAGGATTACCCGGAGATGGGCCTCGGCATTTTGCGCGCGGCGGCGCGGGTCCTGTCCGAGCTCAACGACCGCGTCGATCGCATCACCCTCGACCAAGCTAGCTCATAAACCTACTACGCCCCGCGCTGCTTCGGTCGGCCTCCTCGAAATACCAGCGTATGCCTCCGTCGGCCTTTCTAGCATCGCCAGGCTCGCTACGGTTTCTGAGCTAGCTTCTCACGTGCAGGCTCGTCACGAACTGCCAAAAATCTTCGCGGGCGCGTTCGACCAGCTCGGCGCGGCCGTACATGACGACGCGATACGGCGAGCCCGTGGTCGGCACGAGTGCGATGACGCGGCTGCGATCCGGTCGCTCGACGGTCTTGTCTTCGCGCGGCGACACCGGAATCGATTGGCGTAGGATGCCGCGCACGTCGACGAGGACGGCGCGGCGCCCGTCGGGGAGCGGTTTTACGTCGACGCTCTGCTTGTCGACGCGCGAAAAAACGTCCGTTTCGCGAGCGAGCGCGTCGTCGGCCCACTCCTCGGGCGTCGTGCCGTGCGTCGGTCGAAAGAGCGAGACGTAAATATCGACCTGCTCGTAACCCCCGTCGCCCCACTGGGGAAACGCCACGAAGTGGCCCTTCTCTGTCGACATGATGGGCGCGCCGTAAAATCGCCAATCAGCGGGCACGGTCCACGCGAGGTCTTCACGGCCGTCCATCGGACGCGTCGAGGGCACGGCGCTCGCGACGAGCGCATTCGCCGACGGCGCGGCATTCCCATGGTCGTCCTTGGCGCGCGGGGTGCACCCAAAAAAAAGACCGACACCAAACGCGGCAGCGACGAACCTCGCCATCCCGCGAGCCCCGGAGAGCGTCGGAATCGTCGCTTCACGATTCATGGAAACGCCGACGCTAATCGAGCTGCTCTTTGGTCTTCAAGAAGCGGAGCGCGGGCCACTCTTCTTCGGCGGTATCGAGGTGCCACTTGTTCCGCGCCAGGAACACCTTCGCGCCGGTGTGATCGTCGGCGATGCTCCCCTGGTTCGCCTCGATGAACTTCTCGAGCGTCCGCGGTTCGTCGGTTTCGATCCAGCGCGCGGTATAGAGCGCCGTTCCCTCGAAGCGCACCGGAATGTCGTATTCGGTCCGGATCCGATCCGCGAGCACGTCGAACTGAAGCGCGCCGACGACCCCGACGATGAAGCTCCCGCCCGCGAGCGGCTTGAACACCCGCGCCGCGCCTTCTTCCGCGAGCTGCTCGAGCGCGCGCCCGAGGTGCTTCGCGCGCATCGGATCTTCCGGGCGCACCCGCTGCAAGAGCTCCGGCGCGAAGCTCGGAATGCCCATAAAATGCAGCGATTCGCCCTCGGTGAGCGCGTCGCCGATCCGGAGCTTGCCGTGATTCGGCAGCCCGATGATGTCGCCCGCGAACGCCTCGTCGGCGACTTCGCGGTCCTGCGCCAGAAAGAGCAGCGGATTGTGCGCCTTCATGATCGCGCCGCTTCGCACGTGCGACAGCTTCATGCCGCGCTCGAAGTGGCCCGAGCACAGCCGCACGAACGCGACGCGATCGTGATGCTTCGGATCCATGTTTGCCTGGATCTTGAAGACGAACGCCGTCACCTTCGATTCGTTCGGGTCGACCACGCGCTCGACGGCTTTTTGCGGGCGCGGCGGCGGCGCGATGTCGGCGAGCCCGTCGAGCAGCATGCGGACGCCGAAGTTGTTGATGACGCTGCCGAAGAAGACCGGAGTCATGTGCCCTTCGCGATACGCTTCGAGCTCGAACGGCGGACAGAGCCCGCGCGCCATCGCGACTTCCTCGCGGAGCGTCCTGGCCGCCGACTCCGGCAAGAGCTCGTCGATTTTCGGGTCCGAGAGCCCCTGACAGTGCACCCCCTCGTCGCGCACGTTCTTCGAGCCGCGCTCGCTGAGCACCAGCTCGTCGCGGAACAGATCGTAACAACCGAGAAAGCTCCGGCCCATGCCGATCGGCCAGCTCGCCGGCGTGACGTGGAGTTGCAGCGTCTGTTCGATCTCGTCGAGGAGCTCGAACGGCTCGCGACCCTCGCGGTCCAGCTTGTTGATGAACGTGATGATCGGCACGTTCCGCATGCGGCACACTTCGAACAATTTCCGCGTCTGCGTTTCGATGCCCTTCGCGGCGTCGAGCACCATGACCGCCGAATCGACGGCGGTGAGCGTGCGGTACGTGTCCTCGCTGAAGTCTTCGTGGCCCGGCGTGTCGAGCAGGTTGAACGTGCGCCCGGAATAGTCGAAACACATCGCCGACGCGGTCACCGAAATGCCGCGCTCTTGCTCGACCTTCATCCAATCAGAACGCGCGCGGCGCTGTTCCCCGCGCGCCTTCACCGCACCCGCGAGCTGAATCGCGCCGCCGAACAGCAGCAGCTTCTCCGTGAGCGTCGTCTTGCCGGCGTCCGGATGCGAAATGATCGCGAAGGTGCGCCGTCGCGAAATGGCCTCACTAGCAGACGTCATCGGTTCTCGGGGACGCTGCACTAGCATGCCCACCGCCCCTCCGTCCTCGGCGGCCCGGCGCGATGACGCACCGCTGTCGACGCGCGACGGCGCGAAATGGCGTACGCGCCGAGATCCGGCGCGGCTGAAAATAGGCCGCGTGCGACCGTGCTGTATGACGAAACGCTGACAGACCAACTCGCCAAATATGACCGAAAGGTGGCGGTTTCAGCCCAGATCGCCGCCTAATCTCGGGGCGAGGTCAACGTGATCATCATCGCCTTTTTCGTCCTGCACTGGGAGCTCTCGATCTTTTCGCAGACGTTCTTTTTGCACCGGTACGGCGCACATCGAATGTTCACGATGTCGAAGGGCTGGGAGCGGTTCTTCTACCTGTTCACCTACGTGACGCAGGGGTCGAGCTTCCTCGTGCCGCGCGGCTACGCCGTGCTCCACCGTATGCATCACGCCTTCAGCGACACTGCCGAAGATCCGCATTCGCCGCTCAACTACCCGAACGCCGCCGTCATGATGCTGGCGACGAAGAAGAAGTACGACGATTTCGCGTACGAGCGCGTCGAACCGGAAGCGCGCTTCAAAGGCGGCTACCCGGAGTGGCCCCTGGTCGACCGCATCGGGCAATCGTGGATGGCGCGGCTCGCGTGGATCGCTGGCTACACGCTTTTTTACGTCAAGTTCGCGACCGCCCCCTGGATGTTCGCGCTCCTGCCCTTTCACTACGTGATGGGCCCGGTGCACGGCGCCATCGTCAACTGGTGTGGCCACAAGTACGGCTACCAGAACTTCGACAATCACGACGATTCGAAGAACACGCTGGTGTTCGACTTCTTGACCGGCGGTGAGCTCTTCCAGAACAACCACCACAAGTTCGGTATGAGCCCGAACTTCGCGGCGCGCTGGTTCGAGATCGACCCCACGTACACGGTGATCCGCGTCCTCTCGGCGCTCCGCATCATCGACGTCTCGGGCTCGCAGAAAATCCGTTACCCCGCCGAGCGCGCCGTCTCTTCGGCGGCCTGAGCGGTCCCCCGTGCGGGTGGGCGCGGCCCGCGGCGTTGGAAAAATGCCGCGTTGCGTCCAGGTACACCCGTCGCCCCGGGAGTGCTACGTCTCCGCCGCGGGAGAACCATGAAACGAGAGAAGCGATTGACCAAGCGTGAGCGGAAAGAGTCGTCCGACGGTGGCGACCATCACCACGAGCATCAGCACATTCACTGCATCGCCTGCGGGCGGCACATGGACTCGGACGAATTTTCCGCGTCGCCGCCGACCGCGAAGATCATCGCGTGCCAGCACGGGTCGAAGTTCCCGGTGTGCGCCTCCTGCGTGAGGCAAGGCCAGAAGCTCCTCGACGAGCACGATCGCACAGGTCAGCCCGTGAAGACCGTCGGCGCCTGGCACTGACATGACGAGAGGCGATCGATAGCTTCTAGCCTCCAAGGCCGTCTCGAGGGATGCTCCGTAGTTCGGAGTATCTTGCCTTGGAGGCTTCATGACTTTGCGACACCACAAATCGGCTACGGCCGCTCTCCTCTTGCTCGTCACAGCGCCGTTCGGCTGCTCTGACGACACGAACCCCGCAAAGGGCCCAGACGGCGGCAAGCCGTCGCACCCCGTCGCGGAGGCTGGGACGGACGGCGGCGGCGGCAGCACGAGCACGCCCGATGGCGGTAGCAGCGCGCCCGACAGTGGGCCGAGCGGCGTCGGCACGAACGACGGCGGCATCGAGAAGGGCGTCGGCGACGGCGGCTACGTGGCGTGCGTCCCCGACGAAAGCGCGCCGGTCCCTGCCGATCGCTGCATCCCCGACGCGCCGGACGGCTCGGCGACTCCCGCGTGCAACACCTGGCAAAAAGTCGTGGTGCCCGGCGCAGTGTGCAGCGACGGCAGCCCGTACAAGATCTTCGTCAACTACTCGAACGCCAGCAACAACCTCGTCGTGAGCTTCGAGCCCGGCGGCGCCTGTTGGGACTACGAGAGCTGCTCGGGAGCCGGAGGCATTCGCGGCGCGGCGAATCCGAACGGGATCCCCGACGACCACATGGCGACGTATCAGTACTTGAACCTGCTTCGTCGCACCGACGACAACCCGGTCAAGGACTACAACATGGTGTTCGTCTCGTACTGCACGGGCGACGTCCACACCGGGAACAAGGTCGCGACGTACACGAGCAGCGACGGCAAAAAGAGCATCACCTACCGGCACAACGGCCACGCGAACTCGCTCGCGGTCACCAATTGGATCAATCAGACGTTCAAGACGGTGCCGAAGATGCTCGCCACCGGGTGTAGCGCCGGGGGCGCGGGGTCGCTCCTCAACTACCTCTTCTTGCGCGACGGCGTGAAGGGCGCGCAATGCGGTTACCTGCTCGACGATTCCGGTCCGATCTTCCACAGCGACGGGCCGTCCGCGCAGCTCGATCAGACGATCCGCGCGGCCTGGAACACCGACACGGTGCTCGACGAGCTAGAGGGCAAGATCCCGATCGAACCCGCGCAGATCAAGGCGGACTACGGCCTCATCAACGTCGCCGTCGCCAGGCAGTTCCCGCACGATCGCCTCGCGCTCACCGCGTACCGTGAGGACTTCAATTACTCGCTCTACTCGTACCAGCGGTTCTTCCCGGGCTCGACCGAAGCGGACATTCACGCTTACTGGTGGGAGGACATGACGGCGCTCATCAAGACCTTCGATAGCCTGTCGAATTTTTCGTACTACATCCCATACTTCCGGGCGGACAACTGCAGCCACTGCGTCTCGATTCCGCCGCTCGATCACGACGTCGCGACGATCCTCGGGCAGCCATGGCTCGGCAGTGAAATTCCGCAGGACCACATCGACCTGAAGGCGTTCACCGCGAACCTGATGGACGACACGAAGCCGCTCATGGACTACGTCCAAGCCGTTCAACCGAACGAGAGCTTTACGCCCGCCGAATCCGCCTCGTGCATGGCGGGCGGCACCTTGACGTCGACGGATCAGTGAGACCGCGGCGCGATCTTCACGACGTCGACGCACTCGTCGGCGACTTCACCGGCACCTAGCGAATAACGCGACGACGGGCGGCGCGGCGCCTCGGACTTCGGGGCGCCGTCTGCCGACGTCTCGGACTTCGGCGCGTCGTCCGCCGCGGATTTCGGGACGCCGTCCGCGGGCGAATCGGACTTCGGCGCGTCGTCAGAGGCCGATTCGGGGAGCGCATCGCGCGATGCTGGCGGCTCTTCCGTGACGGCCGCGTTCGGCACGTTCAGCGTGTGCCCGGAAAGTGAATCGGGGACGGGCACGTCGGCGGGCGGCGGCAAGATCAACGCGGACCCCGACGCCGCGACCATCGACGGCGCGGTATGGGCGATGGCGAAGATCGATCGCACCGAGTCCGACATCTTGGACATCGGCGGTTGAGCCACGGCCGGCGACGTCACGCCCACCGGTGCGGGCGGCGGAAACATCGGGACGGATGGCACTGGCGCCGACGCGGGCCCGCGATCTTCGGATTTGCTTCCGCTCGAGGCGATCTGAATCGTGCGCAGTTTCACCGCGCCGATCGTCGCGCGACTCGACGGCGCGGGCTCGGTCTCGGACGGCGGCGGCAACGTCGGAACCGTCGATTCGTGCGAGGCCGGCGGCGGCAACGTCGGGAGCTCCGACGGATCGAGCGTGGCGACGCCCGTCTCTACCGTCGGGCGATCGAGCTCCCGCCTCAGCGCGTCCAGTTCGCGTTCGTGATCGTCGAGTAGCTGGACGAGAAAAGCGTCTTCTTGCTCGATGAAGAGCGCACGCTCGCGCTCGGCGTCGCGCCGCGACAGCTCGAGGGTCTCTTCGACGAGTCGGAGCCGCCCGTGGAGCGCCGCCTCTCGCTCGGATTGTCGCGAGAGGAGCTGCTGAATCGCGCCGAGCTCTTGGAGCAGCATGGCGCTCGAGTCGCGAGCCGCCTGCGCGCCCGCCGAAAGGCGAGCGAGACCGCGAACCAGCTGGTTCAAGTTCGCTTCCGTGCGCGCCCCTTCCACGAGCGCGAACTCGATCTCGTCGGCGGGAGGCGGCACCGATTCACCGCTCAACTCGAACCCCGAATCGTCGCGCGCGCGAGCCGGCGCGACACCGCTTTCGCGAGGCTCGTACTGAATCCCTCGGACGCCGCTCAAGTCTTCGGTGCGCGGGGCGGGTGCATCGACTTCGGACGGTGTCATGCCGAATGCACTTCTCGAATGGCGCCCGCGCCGCGACAAGCGGAGTTTCGGCCCGCGGGTTCAAACCCCCGATACCGAGTTCGTTCCCGCGCGCGAACCAGTTTCCCGCGCGTTTCGACGGCGAACGGCGTTCAGAGCGGAACGAGCCGCGATCGCGAGCTGATTTTCAGCATCGCTACCCGAGCGCGATCGCCGTCGAGGACGAAGGGAACCTCTCGGTGGTCGCCGGGAACCGCAATTTCAATCATGCCGCGCACGACGCCCGATCGCCCCGCCGGACGTGTGATTTCAATGACGTAGTCGCCGTTGGACGCGCCCTGAAGCGCCAAGCTTTCACGGCTTCCGCTGAGCACGTCGCGCGCCGAGATGACGGCTCGCGTCGGCGCGCCGAGCCACGAAATGCGACCTTCGGAGCTGACCATTGCGAGGTCCAGATCGTCGCCACCCGACCAGGTCGCGTCGAGGTGCAGATCGCCCCGAAGCGCGAACGGGTCGGTAGCCGGCTGGGCGAGGAGCGTCGTCGCCGCGCGGCGAGTCGCGTCGTCCGCGGCCGCGAGCAGGTCGCTCGCGAGGGCGGCGTCTCCGACGTCGCGTTCGCATCGCACGGCCTCGGCGAGCAGCTTGCCGTCGTTCGAACGGATCTGCGCGACGGCCATCGAATGCCGGCACCCGAGCTCGGCCCGTCCCGCCCATCGATGAAGCCGTGCGAGGCGCCACTGCGCTTTGTGATCGCCCGGACGCACGTCGACCACGCTCCCGAGGATGCGGATCGCGAGGTCGCGATCGCCGCGAGCCGCAGCGACGTCGGCACGCGCCGTCAGCGCGTCCGGGTCGAGCGGATCTTTTTCCGACCAGCGCTCGGCGACCGAGCTCGCCCGCTCGACGTCACCGCTCATGAAATAGAGCGTGTACAGCTTCTTCACCGCGTCGCGGCTCGAGGCGTTCGCCGCGACGTCGCGTTCGGCGCGCTCGATCGCGTCTCGTTGACCCGGCAAGATGCCGAACGACGGCGTCGCGGGCACGACGATGCGTCCGACACGCTCCCAGATCTTTCGCATCGGCACCCAACGACGGCTCCAGCCGGGCCCCGGCGGCGTCTCGCGATCCATCGGCACCTCGAGCGGCGCGCGCGCGACTTCTTTGGGCTTCGCGGGTCCGTCGAAGGCCAGATCTGCGGGCGGAGGCGGCTCCGCAAAGGCACGGCCGCGAGGCGTCGCGGAAGCCGCTTTGTCGCTCTCTTCCGACGGGGCGTACGCGTTTGCTTCACCCGAACTTCGCTTCATCGCAGGCGCCGTCGCCGGAGCCGGCGGTGCGGCCTCGTGGCGAGCCATCCCCGCCGACGCGCCCGTGAGTGCGCCCGACCCCAAGCCTTCGCCGTCGAGCGCAGCGCCCGAGGTACCGAGCCGCGCGCCTCCGCCTTTCGCGTCGTCGCGATCGTCGTGCGCCGTCGCGTCGCCGCTCGGCGCGACGTCGGGTTCGGCGTCCGCGCCGGTGCTCTCGGCGTCGTCCTCGCCGGTCCACGCCGAGGTCGCAACGTCGTTCTTCACGCCGAAGGCGCGATACATCGCCGTGCTCTCCAGCACGAGCAGCGACGTGTACCGACTCGCGACGTGGTATCGCGTCGAAAGCTCGACCGCTTGGCGGCGGCTGTCCGCGTCCGGCAATTCCTCGAGCTCGGCGATTCGCTTCGCTGCATACAGACGCGGCACGAACGCGTTGCCCTTCGACGCCGTCGCGACGACGTGGATGGGGTAGCGCCGTTCGAACGGCTCACGACCGAGCTTGCCGCGAAGGACGACCGTCCCTTCGACGTCCGGGCGCGTGAGGCGACCGGCAAGGATCACCTCGCCGCCAGCGGGAATCGCGCCGAGCGTCCGCGGCGACACGTCGGCGAACCCATCGGGAACGTCGACTTCCACGTCGCGCAACGCAGAGCCGTAGGTTGCGCCGAGCACCGCGTAAGCAGCCTCGAGCACCGGTTGCCCCGGCGTGTAGGGCACGACCACGCCGCCGCCCGAGCTCGCCAGCGTCGTCAACGTATCGACGTCGGCGTCGGTGCCGATCGCGACGGCGGTGACCGTGCCGACTTCGGCGGGCATCGTCGCTTCCACTTCGCGCTTCACGAACGCCGGGGTGACCGCGCCGATCGTCGGGGTGCCGTCGCCGATGTAAACGACCCGAGCGCCGCCGATCGCGACGCCCCGGAGCGCGTCGCGGGCGCTCCGGACGGCGCCGGTGATGTCGGAGCCGCCCTCCGGTGTGACGCCGCGAAGGAACGCGCCGACGCGTTCGGCCGTTTCCGGCGAGGCGAGCGCCGCACCCGACGGGAGCGCGCGACAGGTCGAATCACAGGCGAGCACCGTCACTCGATCGCCGCGGTCCATTTCGGCGACGAGGCGCGTCGCGAGCTCGGCGGCGCGCCGGTAACGCTCGCCGAACATCGAGCGACTCGAATCGACGATCAGAGCGAAGGCGCGCTGTCCCTCGTCGGCGACGGTCGGAAGCTTCGGACGAATCGCCAGCGCGACGAACGGATCGGACGCCGACACGCCGGCATTCGGCGACCAGGACGTCGCAGCCGTCGCTTGCGGATTTTGGGGGGCACCCGGCGCGGCAGGATCGCCGGTGAGGTCGTCCGGGGACGGCTGATAAGCGTACGCCGTGACGTCGCGATCGGCGTCCGGCAGCGAAAACTCGATCGACACGTCGCCGCTCGGCACGAAGTGTTCGCGGCTCAGGTGAAACGACGTCGCGCCGTCCGGAAGCGCGTGTTGGTCGAAGGGATAACCTCCGGCGACCACGCCGTCCTTCGCGTCGAAGCCGCGCACCTCCACGTCGACGTCGAAGGAGCCGATGCGCGTCCCTCCGCTCGGGTCGTGCGCGAGCGGGTACACGTAGCGCCGCGTCGCGCCGGCCGGTGGAATCACCTCGGTGTACGCAAGGACGACATGCCGCGTCCCGCGCTTCGGGATCGGAAAGACGTGCAGCTCGAAGCGACCGCCGCGCTGCCACTCGAGGAGCGCCGGATCGCGCCACGGCCCCGGCACCCACACGATTTCTTCGCCGACCGGCTTTTTCGCACCCGCGTTCACGATCGCGCCGCGCCAGATCGACGCGGCACGGTCGCGATCGACGAAGGCGCCGTCCTCGAGCTTCCCGTCCACGTCGAGCGCGAGCCGTTCGATCTGTGCGTCGGCCGGCAACGGAAAGCGGAAGATCCCTTCGAGGACGTCGTCGGTGTCGTTCTGGAACACCTCGTCCACTTCGGTGCGCGCGACGTTGCCGACGATGCGCACCCGTGTCGTGTGCGACGCGAGCTCGACCGCGTGCTCGCGCTCGCGGTCTTCGCCGGGCTTCTTGCCCCGGAGCTCCCCGAGGCCCGCCATGCCGGCCTCGGATTCGTTCTTCTCGAACGCGCGTTCGCTCCACCGAAACGCGCTGCCGAGATAAGCCGTGGACGACACGCTCGGCGCGACGCCGCGATCGAGCTGTCCGACTTCGCCGGCATGCACGGTGACGTCGCGGTCGCCCGCGTCGGCGAGCCGCACCGCGCCGCGCACGACCTCGAGCGACGCCCGCGACGCGCCGGCAGTGAGCGACCACTTCGCGTCGCCGCTCTCGACGAAGCCGAGCGGCACGTCGAGGCGCGCGCGGCTCGAACCCAGATCGGCGATGTCGGCGACGAGCGCGCCGTTTTCGAGACGCGCACGCCGCGCATGTTCCCCGTCGAGGCGAAGCTCGGTCGCTCGGTCCACGACGAGCCGCGTTCCGTCTGAAAGGGCAATCACCGCGCGCGTCTCGGTATTGGTTCGCAAGATCGAGCCGGCGGGCAGGTCGTCGCCGGTGTCGACCGCGCCGCACACCGCGCCGTCCGGAGAGCACCGCTCGAGTCCCCTCGAATCGCCGAACGCCCGCGACACCTCCGCGATCTTGCCGCTCCACGCGGCCGTCGGATCGAGGTTGCGCCCGCCGTTCGTCCGTCCGCCGGCCCAAGCGAACACAGCGACCACCGCGGTTGCCATAGCCGCGACGCCCAGCCGCCTCTTCGCGCCCCAGCGCGCCGCTTTGGGTTCCGCCGCTTTCGTCTCGACGCCCTTCCGCGCGACGGCCGTCATCGGCTCCGTTGCTCGCGGCGCGTCTGATCTCGCCCTGCTCGCCTTCGGCTCCGGCACCACTTCCGTCGCGATCGGCTCTGCCGGCGGCGGCTCGGTCGCCGGCTCCGCGTTTTCCCGCTCGGCGGCGAGCACGGCGCGAACGATGGCGTCGGGGTCGACGTCGCGCCCCGCCTCGAGTCCCTGGACGACTTCGACGAGGCGCTCGGCGTCATGGACGAAGTCGCGCGAGACGTCGTCGCTGGAGACGAAATCCGCGACGCGTTCCGGCGCGGTGCCGGCGAGGATGCCGGCGAGTCGCTCCTCGACTTCGCGCCGCTCGGAGGCGGCATCGCCCGCAGGCGGCGTCTCGACGGCGGGACGCGCCGCACGACACAGGCTCGTGAGGGCGCGCGACACGCGCGCCTCCGCCACTTCCACGTCGACGCCGCACGCGCGCGCGACCTCCGCCGTGGACAGGTTGCCGACGTAACGAAGCAGCAGCGCCTCGCGCTCGCTCGGCCGGATCGCGGAAAGAAGCGCGCGCGTCCGCCCACCCGGACCTCCACGCTCATCGACTGGCGTCAACGGAGCGCGACGGCGCCGCTCCAGTGCTTGCGCGCATCGCCTCCGCAGCGAAGCGAACAGCGCGGTCGTCTCGAGTGCCAGTTCATCGCCGCCCTGCGCGTCGCGGAACGCGCTCGCAAATGTCTCGACGACGAGAGCGTCGGCTTCCGAGGCTGCACCGAGTGAGGCGCCCGCGAACTCCGCGAGTCGTCGCGCGTCGCGCCGAGTGGCGTCATGGAGGAGTCGTGATGCGCCCTCGTCGGCGTCGTTCGGTAGAGGCTTCGATTCGTCGTTCTGGTCCATGCGCGCGCCGTTTCGGCACGGGACCGCGCGACGCCGGAAGCGCCGCGGGCCCGCACCGATTCAGTTTACGGACCAGCGCGGCGAACGATCCGAGAGAGCGTCACGAACCAGCGAGACAGGTGCGCGAAGGTCGCACCAAGGCGGACCCGGTCACACCGAGTCGCCCTCGGTGCCGGAACCGGCGAGCCCCTCGGATCATGCGATTTGCCGGCGACGACGCGGACGGCTCTTGCAACGCGGACAGCGCGCGTCGTCCGGCGACTCGACGACGAGCGAAAAGCAGCGACAGTTCGGGCACTGCTCGATCGCCAGGAAATCGGTGTGGTAGCCGCACGCAGCGCAGTCGCCGCGATCACGCCCGAGTCCCCCGCCGCCGCGCACGTGCTTCCAGTGGCCGCCGCATTTGGGACAAGGGACCGAGTCGGAGAGGTTCGGCTTGAGGATGACTTCGCTCTTGCCACGAAGCATCGCAGCCTCGATCTCCAACCGCTCGCGCTCGCGCATGCGCTCCTCGGCGTCGACCTCTTCGGCGGACAATCGCTGCCGCTCGAGCATCTCCTCGATCGCGCGATCACGGCACTCGGGGCCGCAGTACACGCCATCGACGGGTCGCTTCAGCCAACCGAGCCTCTTGTTGCAATGCAGGCAGTAGCTCATGGGGCGTCCTCCCACTGTTCGCCCTGTTCTTGAGCAACGTCACGCCCCCGTCAAATACGATTGAGTTGCGCAAATTACGTACAGCGCGACGCAGTGCGCTGTTTGCGCAACTCAGGCTCGAATTGTCGCGGAAACTTATTTCCCGACGACGAGGCGGTCTGCCGGACTGCCTGGTCGATGCGCCGAGCGGACGCGCTCGCTGCGAAGCGGCGCGCGTCGACTCTCTCGCCCGTAGGCCACGGGCTCCTCGAGCTTCGCCCAATCGATCGCGCCGTCGTCGACGAGGTTTTCGTACTGAAGGACGCCGAGCTCTTCGTAAAGCGGACGAACCGAATCGGTGAGGAGCCCGACCTTCTTCAGGTTCGGAATGATGCGCGTGAAGAGCAGATTTCGAAACTGCTGCATCACGTCGCCGGCGAGCGTGCGGCGGCGCGCTTCCGCGACGTCCCAGCCGAAATGCTCGAACACGTCGGTCGCGACGATGCGTTCGCGCATCACGCAACACGCCTCGTAGGCGAACATGGCCCGCTCTTCGCGCTCGGACTCCGAGAGCGACTTCACGAACTCTTCCATGTACGTCACGCCGAACGCGACGTGCCGCGACTCGTCGCGAGTCACGAGGTCGATGACGTCGATGAGCACCGGATCGTTCGAGATCATGCGCTGGGTGTGGAACGCGGCGAGCGCGAGCGACTCGATGACCAGCTGCATGCCGATGAACTTCAGATCCCAGCGCTCGTCGGTGAGGATCTTGTCGAGCAGGCTCTTCAGGTGCGTGTTCACCGGATACATGAAGCCGATCCGCTCCATGATGTATTTGTTGAACACCTCGACGTGCCGAGCCTCGTCGAAGGTTTGGGAAGCGGCGTAGAGCTTCGCGTCGTAGGTCGGCGCGCAGCTGACGAGCTGCGACGCGACCAAGAGCGCCCCTTGCTCGCCGTGGAGAAACTGCGACATCAGCCATGACTGCTGATGCCAGACGAAGTCGAGGGACTCGGCGTCGGTGAGACGTTCCCGCGGTTCCCAACCCTTGTAAGGGTCGTCCATACCATCGATGTACGGCCCTTCACCGCCGAGCGGCCGCGACCAATCGATGTCGATCTCGGCGTTCCAGTTCCGCTCTTTGCCGAGTCGGTACAGCTTACGGATGCGCTCGTCCGAGAGCTCGTAGTCCCAGGTATACGAGCCCGTGAGCGGCGTTCGAAAAATCTCGGCGATGGTCTCGACGTCGTTGGCTTGGAGCGCCAGCTCGTCGGCGCCATGGTCGTACTTGAGTTCCCTCGGCGGGCGGTCGACGAATCGAATGTTGGTCATCGGATCTCCTCCGAAATGGGGCCGTTGGCTCGACTCTGAAAGCGCCAACGTGCTGTTCGTGGCTATTCGTGATTGAGGGGTCTCACCGGCTCGAATCAGAATGGTGATTCTATTTTTCACGGAGGTCAAGTCGTCTCGACTTTCCCGGCTGATCCCCGCATGATGCGGCTTTGCGAGGTCACGCCGTTCGGCTGGCGGCGAGGAGTCACAGGTGAGTGACAACGCCCAAGAGTGGCGCTGGGTCGGGGAGGACGGCGTCGAGCGAACCGTCACCGAACAGGACCTGATTGCGGCGCTCTCG
>DATBBD010000360.1:0-4531 GCA_036271175.1 Polyangiaceae bacterium
TGGATGCGACTTCGGTTGAATCGATCTTGTTGCAAGACGAGTGCGGGCCGCTTGCCTCCGGGCGCCGACCCACTGGTCGCCGGAAGGGCCATCCAGACGACGTCGCCGTAGAGGATCACCATGCGTCGTCGCGCACACGAGCCGCCAAGAACTCGCGACTAGTTCGGCGCTGCTCGCGGGTCACTTCGGGATCGGAAAACACCTCGTCGAGACGGCGAGTGATCTCCGCGTCGCTACGCGCTCGCGCCGCCTGGCGCAGCACGTCGCTGATGAAGCGGCTCCTCGTGACGCCGCGTCGCGCCGCCGCTTCATCGATCTGCTCCATTACCTCGACGGGGATGGAAATCGCGAACTTGTGAACTCCCATGGTATTCCCGAATAGGAATACCACTGGCACTCCTGAAGCTCAAACCCTTCGAGCGGGCGTCAGGTAGGAAAAGGCAGCCAATGGCTCTCGCATCGGCCGCTCGACAGTGCGGGACAAGACGCGACCTTTGGCAGACGTACCGCGCTCCCTCAGGGGAATCGATCATCGCCGCGCTGATCGTTCGAAGCCCAGTCGAGGCCGCTACGGCGCACGGCTCCGCCGGGGCCGACGTGTATTCAGGGGCGCGGCACATAGTCGTCGTCCGGGACGAGCTCGTTCCAACTATCGCTTGAGCCGGTGAAGCCGTTCGAGAGCGGCGACGTCCGCGAGGTCCTGCGGGCGCCCGGCCGCACGCTTGTTCTGGAGCAGGTCGTCGAGTCCGATCACATTGCAGCGAACGCCGTCTGCGAAATCGGCCTGCACCCTCCGCGGCCAAGCATCCCGAAAGTGGAGTCCGCTGACCGCAGTGAGGACGTCGATTCGTCCCGGCTCGACGCCGATCTGCAAACCGACACCCGCCGTTCGCAGGTCAGTCTCAGTCAAGCCCATGAGCGGCGCGCCGAACTCTACGAGGCCATTGATGACCTTTGGCGCGTTCTCGGCGCTCGGTTCGACCCACACGTCGAGATCCTTCGTTGCTCGTGGCCGCCCGTGCACACCGACGGCATAGGCTCCGACGATCAGAAACCGTGCATCAGCGCCTGACAACGCGCGCAACAGATCGAGAAAGTCCGGGCTCATCTCGTGCCTCAGGGTGGGAGAGAGCGTGGAGCTCCAAGCTCAGCTGCCAGACGAACTCAGCGCGCTCATCGACGGGGATTCTGTCCCAAAACAGGGCGTCCGCATCAGCCTCCGCTTCTTGCTCTCCCTGCCGAAAGATCCGGACTTCGGCACGAGCCCGCGCATTCTTTCGGCGCTCGGCGTCGAGGTCGACGGGCACGCGGCTCATGGATAGAGCATACCATTACCGTTCGGCCAGTTCGACCGTTGGCGTTCGCGGGTCGACGCCCGCCGGAGGCGGTTGCCGCCAGAGATGCTCGGCGGCTGTTTCCGCAGCCCTACGCCCTTCGCCCCCTCAAGCCCCGCCGCGTGGCCGAGCGACGAACAGGACTGGTGCACGCGAGCGACAACTAGGCAGCCCCTGTCTCATGCTTTAGCGCCGCTTCCCGCGTGTTGCGCGAGGCTGTCGTTGGCGGCGCGCCACTTCCGGATCCCAGGAAGCATCCAGTAGGTGATCCAGACGTAGAGCGGTTGAGGCGTGAAACGGCGGAACCACCAGAGGAGGCGAGCGTCCCATGTCGCCAGTACGCGCAGCGGCGCTCGATGTCGGCGCAAAGTTTTCACGACTCGCCGCGCGACGGACTCGGACGTGGCGCCGGTAAACCTCATCATTCGGTCAATCAAGCGGTCCATGTTCGCGAAGTGTGCACGGTACGGATCCGCCGCGTTCTCGGTCGCAATGCGGCTGAGAGTAGTACATGGCTTCAGAACCTGCCTCGAGCGCGAACTTGGACGCTGAATAGAGACCCATGGTCGGCATGGCGGCGAGACCCTGTGCCGACGATATCTGAATGATGCGACCGCTCCGGCGTTTGCGCATCATGGGCAACACGAGCGCCGTGAGTGCCATGAGGCCCTCGTAGTTCACGACCATCTGGTGCGCGAGCTCCGTTCGGGTCGCGTACTCGGCGACGGTTCGGTAGGTGATGCCGGCGTTGTTGATGAGCGCGTCCACGCCGCCAAAAACCTCTTCGATCTCGTGAACCACCGATCGACGACGGCGAGCCCGACGCCCACGCTCGCTCCCGAGAGCAGAACGGCTTTTCGTCCAGCGTGAGGACTCCGAATCGACGTCATCGTTCCAACGTCGCACGGATCATCGCGATGCGCCGAAGTATGAAAGCGAGGACGCGACGTTCTTCACGTGGGCGGTTCCCGTCTCGTTGCGCAGAATCTCGCAAGCGTTGTGGCGATTGACGCAGTGAGCGCCCAACGTCCGCGCGGCGCGGGCGGCACGCGTGCTATCTTTGGCGCAATCCGAAGATGATGGCCCGCGCTTCTCGCTTGCTCGTCGTGACCGCCGATGCGGACGTCGCGGCGAGCGTCGTTGCGATCGGCAGAGAACGGGTGCGCGCGAACACCGTCTCGACCGGCGCCGAGGCGCTGAAGACGCTCGCAACGATCCCGTTCGACGTCGTCGTGCTGGACCTCGACGTTTCGGATATCGCCCCGGGTGATCTCGCGCGCACCATCGCGCACCGGTTCGCGGGCGTTCCGGTCGTCCTCGTCGCCGCACTGTCGCGCGTGCCGGAGGCCATCGAGCTGGTTCGAAAGGGCGCCGAAGACTACCTGAGAAAACCCGTGGACGCCGAGGAGCTCACGTTCACCGTGGAGAAGGTCCTCGCCGCGGCGGAAACGAGTGCGGAAGAACCCCCTCCTTCACGCGTCATGGACGGCGAACCGTCACTCATCGGGCGGTCGGAAGCGATGCGCGCCGTGCTCGGTCTCGTCGATCGCGCCGCGAAGAGCAACGCGACCGTGCTTGTCAGGGGAGAAACAGGGAGCGGCAAAGAGCTGGTCGCGCGGCGAGTCCACGAGTTGTCGCCTCGCGCACGCGGACCATTTCTCAAAGTCCATTGCGCGGCTCTGCCGGAGCAGCTCCTCGAAAGCGAGCTCTTCGGTTACGACAAGGGCGCGTTCACCGGTGCTCAGTCGAGAAAACCGGGCCGCGTCGAGCTCGCCGAGGGCGGCACGCTGTTTTTGGACGAGATCGGCGACATCACTCCCGCGACTCAGGTGAAGCTCCTTCGGGTTCTTCAAGATCGGCAATACGAGCGCCTCGGAGGTTCGGAGACGCTTCATGCCGACGTGCGCTTCGTGACGGCCACGCACCGAAACCTCGAAGAGATGGTCGCGCGCGGGCAATTCCGAGAAGACCTCTATTATCGCATCAACGTGATCGCGATCACGGTGCCGCCCCTCCGTCAGCACGCGACCGACGTGCCCGAGCTCGTCCGGCACTTCGTTCGTTCCATCTGCAAGGACAACGGGAAGGCGTCGGTCGAAGTCGCACCCGACGCGATCGAGTTGCTCGCCGCGTACGCTTGGCCCGGCAATGTGCGCCAGCTGGAGAACGTGATGGAGCGCCTGGTGATCCTCACGGATTCGAGCACGGTCGCGGCACCCGACGTTCGCGCCGAGCTCGCTCGAATCGATTCGCTGGCGCAGCCGGCGCATGCGGAACCGGTCGCGACTCCGACGCTGGAAGCGAGCGCCGTCTTGCTCGACGACGCGGTTCGCAAGGCGGAGCGCCGCGTCCTCGAGAAGGCCCTGAAAAACGCCGACGGGAACCGAACCGTCGCCGCACGCATCCTCGGGATCAGCCGGCGCTCGCTCTACTACAAGCTGGAAGAGCACGGCCTCGGCGGCTGATCGCGGCGCGACGACGAGCGGCTCGGGGAACACGGGCGAACGGCTTGGAATGGAACGAGAACGGGCCCCGAAAAGGGCCCGTTCCGAGTTGAAGCAGCGAAGAGCGATCAGAAGGCGGCGCAGAACTCGCCGAGACCGCCGGGAACGTCGATGCATGCTTCCATCGGGTCTCCGATTTCGAGTCGTCCACCGGCGACGGTCGCGCACGAGCCGGTGGTGGGGCAGTACTGGCCCGAGACCTGGCCCGACAACCCGCTCGTTCCGAGCGTGATGGCGATCGAACCCTTCACCGTGCCGAAGTCGTAGTCGGGGATGACGTTCGTGTGATTGCACGTGCGCGGCTTGGTTAGGTCCTGACACGACTTCGGCTGCGCCGGATCCTGGCACGACTTCGGGTGCGAGAGGTCGTCGCAGGTCTTGGGCAGGTTGAAGTTCGTGCACGAGAGCGGCTCGCTGAAGTCGGTGCACGTCTGCGGGACGTTGCACGTCTTCGCAACGTCCTTGCACACGCTCGAAGCGCCGAAGAGCCCGAGCACGGCGGAGCACACGCTCTCGGTGCCGCAAACGGCGGCATTGGCGGCGAGATCGCCGCCGCAAATCGCGATGGAGGTGACGGTCGCGTAACCGCACAACGCGCCGTCGGTCACGGTCTGATAACCGCAGACGGCGCCGTCGGTGATTTCGTCGTAGCCACACACCGCGCCGCTGGTGATGACGGCGTAACCGCAGAGC
>DATBBD010000361.1:0-7911 GCA_036271175.1 Polyangiaceae bacterium
GTAACAATAACGACGCATCACGAGCTCGCCGGACGCGAGCACCAACACCCCGGCGATACACAGCCGCAGAAGCCCCGCGAGGACGCGTCGAAGGGTCATTCGTGGATCCGCTCGAGCCCCCGTCGCAGTCGTCTCAGACCGAATACGTCTCGGGGCTGAACCGGCTCTGGTTCTCTTTGATCCACTCGAACGTTTGCCGGAGCCCGTCGTTGAAATCGACCGTCGATTCCCAACCGAGGACGGACTTCGCCAAGCTCGGATCGCACAGCAGTCGATCGACTTCGCTTCCCGTCGGACGGACGCGCTCGGCGTCGGTGGTCACCGCGAGCTCGCGCCCGACGAGCGCCGACACGGCTTGGACGAGGTCGCCCATGCTGATTTCGCGACCGGTGCCGATCTGGATCGTCTTCCCGATAGCGGCATCGACGGACGCGGCTTTCACGAATGCCTCCGCCGTGTCGGTGACGAAATTGAAGTCGCGGGTCGGCGTCAGATTGCCGAGTCGTAAGTCGGCCCCGCGAAGCGCCTGGCTGATCACCGTCGGGATCACCGCGCGCGCGGACTGGCGCGGGCCGTAGGTGTTGAAGGGCCGCAACGTGACGACCGGAACGCCGAACGACAGGTAGTAACTCTCGGCGAGCTTATCGGCGCCGATCTTCGACGCCGAGTAGGGGGATTGCCCCTTGAGCGGATGCGCTTCGGTGATGGGAACGAACTGCGCGGTGCCGTAGACCTCGCTGGTCGAGGTTTGAACGACGCGCGC
Organism: Polyangiaceae bacterium; assembly: GCA_036271175.1. Taxonomy (GTDB): domain Bacteria; phylum Myxococcota_A; class Polyangia; order Polyangiales; family Polyangiaceae; genus DASZVB01. The sequence goes on from DATBBD010000361.1 coordinate 764, forward strand.
GACCCCGTTGTTGCGCGCCGCCTCGAGCACGTTCAGCGTGCCCTCGACGTTCGTGCGCACGTACGCGAGCGGCGTCCGATACGAATACGGGATCCCGATGAGCGCAGCGAGGTGGAAGATCGCGTCGACCCCCTTCGCGGCGGCGTGAACGCTGTCGCCGTCGCGGATGTCGCCCTGGACGATCTCGATGTCGTTTCGGCACGGCGACGAGTCGAGCCATCCGCTCGAACCCGCGGAGTTGTAGTGAACGAACGCGCGCGTTCGACAGCCGAGTCGTGCGAGCCGTTCGACGAGATGGCTCCCGATGAAGCCCGCGGCTCCAGTCACCAACACGACACGCTTTTCCCAATTCATTTCGGTTACCTGCGCGCGGAAGGTACCAGGCCCACGATCCGAGAAGCAAGGGGCGTCCGCGCGCCCGGCTCACCTTCCGTTGCGCCGCGCCGCTCGCACGCGGGACCGATGATTTTCGTCGTCGGAGTTCGCACATGAACGCTGTTCCCCCCTATGCATCGAAGTGGTGGCGAACCTATTCTCCCGCTCGATGTCGTCCCTGCTCGCAAAAATCTCGAACAAATCCGCCCACGTCGTGGTGATGGGCATCGGCTACGTGGGGCTGCCGCTCGTCGCGGAGTTTGCGCGGGTCGGGTTTCGGGTCACGGGCTACGACAAAGATCCGCGCAAGGTTCGCGCGCTGAACGCGGGCGAGTCGTACATCGACGACGTGTCGTCGGACGAGCTCGCGCCGCATGCGCGCGAAGGTCGGCTCGACGCTTCCGCCGATCCGACGGTGCTCGGCAAAGCCGACGCGGTCATCGTGTGCGTGCCGACGCCGCTGAACAAGACGAAGGACCCCGACATGCGGTTCATCGTCGACGCAACAGACGAGATTGCGCGCCACCAGCACGCAGGAATGGCGATCGTGCTCGAGTCGACGACGTATCCGGGAACGACGACCGAGGTACTCGTGCCGAAGCTCACCGAAAAAGGCTTCCGCCTCGGCGAAGACGTGTTCGTCGCGTTCTCGCCGGAGCGCGTCGATCCGGGCAACGCGGTGTTCAAGACGCGGAACACGCCCAAAGTGATCGGCGGCGCCACGCCGGCGTGTCTCGAGCATGCGAACGCGCTCTATTCGCACATCATCGAGCAGGTCGTGCCGGTGTCGTCGACCGAGACCGCGGAGATGGTGAAGCTCCTCGAAAACACGTTCCGCGCCGTGAACATCGGCCTCGTGAACGAAGTGGCGATCATGAGCCGGCGCCTCGGCATCGACGCTTTCGAGGTGATCCGCGCGGCGGCGACGAAGCCGTTCGGGTTCATGCCGTTTTATCCGGGTCCCGGGCTCGGCGGGCACTGCATCCCCATCGATCCGCTCTACTTGTCGTGGAAGCTCCGGACCCTGAAGTATCAGGCGCGGTTCATCGACCTCGCCGATTCGATCAACAGCGCGATGCCCGACTACGTCGTCGAACGGATCGCCGACGGCCTGAACGAGCACGCCAAGGCCGTGCGCGGCTCGCGGATCCTCGTCTACGGCGTCGCGTACAAGCGCGACGTCACCGACGTGCGCGAATCGCCGGCGTTCGACGTGCTCATGGGGTTGCAAAAGCGCGGCGCCGCCGTCTCGTACATGGATCCTCACGTGCCGAGCATCGACGAGCACGGGCTCGAGATGCGAAGCGTGAACCCCGAAGACGGATTTTCGAGCTACGACGCGGTCGTCATCGTGACCGACCATGCGTCCCTCGATCGGCCGCGGCTCCTGGCCGAAGCGCGACTCGTCATCGACACGCGCGACGCGCTCCGCGGCGTGCCGGGCGACCACTCCAAAGTACTGAAGCTCTGAGCGAGCGAAGCGGCGAAGGAGCACGACGGCGCGTGGCACGTGGATTCGTCCTCTGGTTCACCGGACTCAGCGGTTCCGGCAAGAGCACCTTGACGTCGATGGTCGCGGCGGAGCTTCGACGTCGCGGCGTCCACGTCGAAACGCTCGACGGTGACGAAGTCAGGAAGCAGCTTTCTCGCGGGCTCGGTTTCTCGAGGCAAGATCGCGACGAAAACATCCGGAGGATCGGCTTCGTGGCGAAGCTCGTCGGCCGAAGCGGCGCGTGCGCCATTGCCGCCGCGATCAGCCCGTATCGCGAGGTGCGGAACGAGGTACGTCACTCGATCGAAAACTTCGTCGAGGTTTATACGGAGTGTCCGATCTCGGTGCTCGCCGAACGCGACCCGAAAGGCCTCTACAAGAAGGCCCTCGCCGGCGAGATCAAGAACTTCACCGGCGTCGACGACCCCTACGAAGCCCCGGAGTCGCCCGAGGTGCGTCTTCACACCGACCGCGAAACGCCGGCCGAGAGTCTCGAGAAGATTCTGGACCGACTCGAACACCTCGGACTGATCCCGGCGTGGGGGAAATGGCGGCAAGGCGCGTCGTCGGCCGCCGACGCCAACGCGCTCGTCGCGCCGCACGGTCAGGAGCTCGTCGATCGGACGCTGAGCGGAGACGCGGCGCGAGCGGCGCTCGACGAAGCGCGGTCGCTTCCGGTGCTCGATCTCGACGTCGGAGCCCACGCCGACGTCGCTTCGCTCGCGAACGGCGCGTACTCGCCGCTCCGCGGCTTCATGACAAGCAAGGACTACCTGCGCGTCGTGGACGAGATGCGGCTCGAGAGCGGCTTGCCGTGGGCGCTCCCGATCACCCTGTCGATCCCCGAAGCGCGCGCGAGCGAGCTCCGCGGACGCGGTCGCGCGGCCTTGCGCGCCGAGGGCCGAATCATCGCGACGCTTCAGGTCGAAGACGTCTTTCGCGCCGACCCCGCGCGCGCGTCGGAGCTCGAACTGCGTGCGTCGTCGGAGCCCGACGTCGAATCGCGTCGCGACGCCGGCTTGTTCTGCGGCGGAGAAATTCAGGTGATCGACGGAGCACCGCCGTCCATGCTTGCGTCCAGCGCGACGCCCCGCGACGTGCGCGATCGCATGGCGCAAGCGGGCTGGTCACGCGCCGCCGCGTTCGAGACCGACGCGCCACCGCTCGGCGCGGAAGAATACGTCGCGCGTGCCTGCCTCGACTTTTTCGACGGCGTCCTCGTGACGCCCACGATGCTTGCAAGCGATCGGATTCCGCTCGACGTTCGCGTGCGTTGCTTCGAGACGCTACTCGCGAAGTATTTTCCGCCCCGCCGTTCCTTGCTCGCACCGCGTGTGGGGCAGCGACGCGGCGGTGCGCGTCGCCGCGCGATTCACGGCGCGATCGTCGCGAAAAATTACGGCGCGTCGCACTACGTCGTTCACCAACAGGCGGACGCGTCGCCGCTCGACGACCCGGCGCGCTGGCTCGACGGGTACAGCCCGCGCGAGCTCGGAGTCGAGCTCTGGCCGATTGGACCCGTGGTGCTGTCCGACGTGGTCGGCGGCACGACGACTCGCCGCGCCGCACCCGACGTGGATGGCGCCGCCGTGCTTCGAACCCACGCCGCCATCGAATCGTTCCGCGCCGGCAACGCGCCGGACGTGCAAGCGCGCCCCGAGGTGCTCGCGATCTTGAGCGAGTACTTCGTGCGCGCCCGCTGAACGTCGAACCCGGCTCGGCGCCGAACGGCGTTGCCCGGTTTCAGACGCGGCGGACACTGCCCGGCGCGGGCAAGCGTCCGCCGAACGGCGTCAGTTGCCGGCCATCTTCGCGACTTCCGTCGCGAAGTCTGCGCCCTTCGCCACCTCGACGCCTTCGCCGACCTGGTAGCGAATGAACTCGACGAGCTCCACCTTCGCGCCGACCGCCTTGGCGGTGCGCGCGCGCACCTCGTCCACCGAGTGCTCGGTCTCGATGACGCTGGGTTGTTCGAGGAGGGCCGCTTCCTTGACCCACTTCAGAACCTTGCCTTCGATGATCTTCGGCCACTGCTTCTCGGGGGGTGCCTTCTCTTGCTCGCGAAGTTGAGCTTCGAAGATCTCCGCTTGCTTGGCTTTGGTCGACTCCGGGACCTCGCTGCCGCGAAGATAGAGCGGCGCCATCGCCGCGATCTGCATCGCGGAATCGTCGAGGAACTTGGCGAGCTCCGGGGCCTTCAGCGCCGGGGCGCTATCGGTCGTCGCGCCGAGGAGCACGCCGATCTTGCCGCCCATGTGCACGTACGCCTGCACCTTGGCGGGCGCCGTCACCGAAACGCGACCCCAGCGACGGATCGAGATGTTTTCGCCGAGCTTGCCGACGAGCGCCTGACGGTGCTCTTCGACGGTTCCGTCGCCGCCCGGGTAGGGCTCCGCGCCGAGATCCGCGCCGGCCTTGGCGTGGCTCGCCGCGGTCGCGACCGCGCGGACGAATGCCTTGAAGTCGTCGTTGCGTGCCGCAAAATCGGTCTGAATGTTGACCTCGACGATCACGCCGCTGGTGGCGTCGGCGGAGACTTGAACGACGACTTCGCCTTCGGTCGCCACCGCGCCGGCGCGCTTGGCGCTCTTCGCGAGGCCCTTCTTCAAAATGATCTCGACTGCCTTCTCCATGTCGCCGCTCGCTTCGACGAGCGCGCTCTTGCAGTCGTTGAGCCCCGCCTGGGTGCGGTCGCGGAGCTCCTTCACCTGTTGCATCGATACCGTGCTCATCAGCGTCTCCTCATGCGCCGGCACGGGGCCGCGCCTGGTAAACCATGGTCTCGCCCCCGCGCTGTCCTTCGCGTTCGCGTCCCATGGCGAGATCCTTACGTCGCCCGGCGCCGTGCAGGCAGGCGTCGGCGATCGCGCTCGTGATCAATCGGATCGATCGGATCGCGTCGTCGTTGCCGGGGATCGGATACTCGATCGCATCCGGGTCGCAGTTGGTGTCGGTGATCGCCACGATCGGGATCGCGAGGCGCCGGGCTTCGGAGACGGCGATCGTCTCGTTCGCCGGGTCCACGATGAACACTATCGCCGGGAGTGAACCCATTCCCTTGACCCCGCCGATGTACTTCTCGAGCCGCGTCCGCTCTTTCTCGAGCTGCGCGATCTCCTTCTTCGGGATCTGCGTGTACGTCCCGTCTTCACGCATACGCTCGAGGCCGCGAAGGCGCTCGAGGCCGCCCTTGATCGTGCGGAAGTTCGTGAGCGTGCCGCCGAGCCAGCGGTTGATGACGTAGTACATCTGCGCGCGCGCGGCTTCTTCGCGGATGATTTCTTGCGCCTGGCGCTTGGTGCCGACGAAGAGCACGTGACCGCCGCGGCCGACCGTGTCGACGATGACGTTGAACGCGCGCTTGAGCATGTTCGCGGTCTGGTCGAGATCGACGATGTGAATTCCGTTGCGCGAGCCGTAGATGTACGGGCGCATCTTCGGGTTCCACCGCTTCGTTTGGTGGCCGAAGTGAACACCGGCGTCGAAGAGATCGCGCACGGTGAGCGGTTGGTCGGGGCTGCAGAGCGGGCGGTTGGAAACCGGCTGACTCGCTACGGAGCCACTCAACATGATGTCGTTGGTTTTCGACGACGCGGAGCTATCCGCTGATTGAATTTCGGGCACGTTCGCTCTCCTTTCGGTTCTTCCTCCGCCCCGCCGCCGGACCAACTCTTACGAGCACCGGGCCACGGCGTTCGCGTGCAGGGCGTGTGTCGTTGTAGTTTGGGGCGCGCAAACTACGGCAAGATCGGGGGTTCGTCCAGGCCGAAGGTCGCGCTGTTCAACCGGCGGAGCGGGCCTCAGAGACCCGAGCTCGGCAACGCTTCGCCGGGCAAAATGCCGTGTTTTCCCGATGACTTAGAATGGTGGACCGCAGCGGTTTCGTGCCCCGTCGAGCTCGACGGGGCCGTCGACGCCCCGCCGTGTACGGCGCTGGCTCGCGGTTTGGAAGCCCCGGTCGTGGTCGGATGCGCCGGGGTTTGCACGAGAAAGCCCGCATGTTCGACGTCTTTCGCCGGCGCGGGCGCAGCGGCGCCCAGAGCCGCAGCTGCCCCCGGCAAGGGCTCGGACGTCACAGAAGAGGCCGGCGCTTCGGGAGACGGCGCCGCGGCGGCGGGCGTCGGCGCGCTCGGCTCGATCGCCGTAACGGTTGCGGCCGGGAGCGCCGCAACGTGAGCGGCTGCGTTCGAGGGCGCGCCGTTTCCCGTCCGGAGCGCCAGCATTGCTGGGACCACGAGGGCGGCGGCAGCGAGCAGCAGCAGCGGCCACCGGAGGAGACGGCGCGCGGGACGCCCCTGATTCCCCTCCTCGCGGGCAACCGGTGGAGGCGTCTCGGGCTGCAACGACGGTACGGCGGTGTGCGTGTCCGGAGCGTCGTCGTAGCCGTCGAGCCGGAGTGTCTGCGATCGCTCGCCGCTCGACGGCGCGGGGGCGGAGAGCGCGCGATCCGACTCGGTAACGAATGATTCGGGCGACGCGAGCGACGGAGGATCGCCCTGGGCGGTATCGAGCGGCCCCAGACCGACGTTGGTGTGCGTCGGCGCCTCGCTTCGACCGACGGCTCGCTGCGCGTTCGGGGTGGGTTGGGTGACCGCGCGCTCGATGGTGTCGAAAGGGCCGCCAGGAGACGTCGCGTCCGGCGCTCGGGCGCTCACCGACGCCCGCGCGACGATCTGGTCTCGCAGCGCCCTGAGCTCGGCGGCCACCGCCGAAGCGTCACTCGGGCGCTCCTCGACGCGCTTCGCGAGCAAGCGCTTCACGAGCTGCTCGAGCGCGAGAGGCACTTCCGGAAACGACGCGATCAACGACGGGGGCTCGCGCGCCACGTGCGCGAGGAACAACTCGTTCGCGTCGCGCGCCGTGTCGAATGGACCCGCGCCGGAAATCATCTCGTACAAGAGCAGCCCGGCGGCGTAGAGGTCGGTGCGCGCGTCGATCGGATCGCCGGTCGCTTGCTCCGGCGCCATGTAGCGCGGCGTTCCGAGCGTGATCCCTCGACCGGTGATCTGCGACGCCTTGGGGTCGAGCACCTTGGCGATCCCGAAATCGAGGAGCTTCGTTTGTCGGCCGGTGACGAGGAAAATGTTCGGCGGTTTGACGTCGCGATGCACCACGCCGATTCGATGCGCCGCGCTCAACCCCTCGAGCACCTCCGAGGCGATGCGGAGTGCATCGACCAGGGGCAACCGCACCTCACGCCGTAAACGCGTCGCCAGGGTTTCGCCGAGGAGCCGCTCCATCACGTAGTACGGCACACCCGTCGACGTCACACCGGCGTCGG
>DATBBD010000362.1:0-1728 GCA_036271175.1 Polyangiaceae bacterium
AGCGGCGCCGACTCGTCGATGCGTCGGCCGAGGGGCGTCACGATGCGTTCGATCACGGCGCGCACCGTCTCGCCGTCCGTGAAGCGAAGATCCGTTCGCTGGAGCTTTCCGTCGCGTTCGACGAAAATCGTGCTCGGATCCACGACCATGATCTCGCTCACCGACGGATCGGCGAGCAGCGCTTCGAGCGGGCCGAGGCCCAGGGCTTCGTTGGTGAGCTCGGTGACCAGCGCGGCGCGCGCCGACGAACGGGGGACTTCGCCTTGGTGCTCTCCGACGATGCGTTCGAGCGCGCGAACGACGTCGGGCCGAATCACGTCGGGGCTCATCCCGTCGCGCTGGACGGTGGTCAAATCGAGGTGATCGAGCAATCGACGATGCATGCTCCGGCGAAGCGCGGCGGGAAGCGCGACGACGCGCTCGTCGAGCGCCGCTTCGACGCGATACGGTCCGATCTCGAACGCCCCACGCCGCCCGAGGCGCCGGCTTTCGCGGTGGAGTCGCTCCCCGTCCACGATGATGCCGTTCGCGGAATCGTCGGTGACGCACAAAACTCCGTCGGAAACGCCCACCGAAGCGTGGCGCCGAGACACGCGCTCCGAGCGCAGGACGACGTCGCACTGGACGTCTCGACCGAACCACAGGGTTCGATCGGCGCGGAACGACGCTTCGTGCCGGCGATTCCCTTGCCCTCGCACCGAAATCGCGACGGTCGGAGCCCCGGACGTCATCGAGCCCCCCTTCGCGGCGCGACGTCGGACGCCTTCGGTATCAGCGTCACGCCGTCAGGCTCCCCGTCGAACTTTTCGTACGCGCCGAGCGCCTCTCGAATGCGTTCGCGCGACGTCATGGTGACCGCGTCGAGCACCGTGGGCACGATGAGCACCAGGTTCCGCGAGTCGTCCTTCTGATCCGACGTGGACCCGAACAGCGCGCCGAGGATCGGGATGCGGCTGAGCACGGGAAGGCCCGAGCGCGTCCAGCTCTCGGAGCGGGCATCGAGCCCGGCGAGCACCAGCGATTGCCCCATCGCGAGATTGACGACCGTGTGGAGCGACGTTTTCGATCGCCCCGGGGCTCCGGTGCCGTTGTCGGGTGTCAGATCGGCGACTTCGGCATTCAACGTCAATTCGACGCGCCCGCTGTCCCGGTCGTATCGCGGGAGCACCTTCACCTTGCTGCCGAACTCGATGGTGCGGATCTCCGCGGCGAGCGCGCCGCGCACCGGGATGTTCACTTCGCCGCCCCCCGAGAAACTCGCTTCCTCGCCGTTCGCGGTGATCACGGCCGCCTGCCGTTCGACCTTGGCCCACCCCGACGACTCGGCGAAGTCGAGACGCGGGAGCGCCTGATCCGTCACCACCGCGGTCGCGCTCTGAAACGACCCGTGGAGAAGATCGAACGACGCCGTCGCGGTGCCGCCGCCGAACGACGCCGGCCACGACACACCGACCCCGCGCGACGACGTCGTGTCGAGCTGGACGAAGTAGAAGTCGAGCCGCACGTTGTCGCGCTCCTCGACCTTGCCGTTGTCTTTGTCGCTCGGCGCGGGCGACGCGGCGCTCTTGGGGTCTCCGACGGCGACGCGATATTCGCGTTGAGCGCCGTCGGTCAGCAGGAACAGCAACGTGGTCGAGCCCGCTTGCTTGCCCACCACGATGAAGTCGCGCGCGTCCTTGGTGAGCCGCACGTCGATGATCCCGGGCACGCCCTCGGAATAGCTCTGCA
>DATBBD010000363.1:0-11366 GCA_036271175.1 Polyangiaceae bacterium
GGCCGCCGACCCGAGCGCGCTCGCCGGCGTCGACTGCGCGGCATTGATTGCGCTCGCCGCCGCGCCGCCCGTCGCCGTCGAGGACGCGTCGGTGAGCTCCGGTTTCGACGCGAGCAGCGACGGCGCCGCCGGCCCGCGTGACGCCGCACCGCCGCGCGACGCATCACGCGACGGCGCGCCGCCGAACGCACGCGACGCGAGCCCGCCGTCGATTTCCGACGCGTCGACCGACGCCGCGGACGCTGCGCCGCCGCCGATCCCGTCGATTCGCGTGAGCGCGCTTCCCGTCATTCCTGCCGGCGCCCTCGCCGACGAGCGCGCGTACCTGCTCGCTCTCGGCGGATGCATCGGCGGCATCGGCGTGGTCGATCCGTCCGCTCGTTCGGTGTGCGGTTCCTCGTACACGCCGGCTCAGCCGACCTTGACGCCGACGGTCGTGCGTCTCTCGCGCATTCTCAGCGACGGACGCGTGGGGCTTCAGTTTTTGAACGCGACACCGGCGGTCGACTCCGCCGCTCTCCGCGTCATGCCGTCGAAAGGCAGCCCGATCCCCATCGCTTCGAACATCGTCCCCGGCGAGCTCCGTCCGACCACCCCATTTGCCACACAGACCTCCGGCGAGCTCGGCGCGCTCGACCCCGCGGCACTCGTGCAAATCCTGCCGAGCGGCACCTCGACGCCAGCGTACTCCGAACCCTGGTCGACGAGCTTCGGCCCCGCCAACATCGGCAACTTGGTGGACGGCGCCGACTACGCGCTCGTCCTCGTCGGCCCTTATCCGGGCTTCACCAAAAACAAATGGTGGAACGCCCCCCTCGTCGCCATCGTCGAAAGCGCGCCGTAGTCGGTCGCGATTGCTCTTCCGTGGGTTGCGTCCCCAAGCGGGACGGCTCGAAAATCCCGGCGGGGAGGGGGTTAAGGTAGAGCTGGGGTTAGAGGTAAGGGGGAAAGGGCGAGGCAAACTCGCACCCCAGCGTAAGCTCGGCCCCACGCTTTTTCCGCCCCCTCGAGTCGCCGCGCGTGGCGAAGCGACGAACAGAACTGGTGCAAGCGAGCCACCGCGAGGCAGCCCTTCTCTCACGCTCTCGCCTTGGCTCTTCGCACTAATGATACAGCTGAATGTCGGCGAGCTTCGCTCGGGCGTCGTTCAGATGCGCGCTGGACGGGAAACGGCGGATGAAGGTGCGGAGGGTCGTCTTCGCGTCGTTCCAGGCTTCGATGTCGACCTGGCATTGGGCGAGCAAGAACGTCGCGTCGTCGACGACCTCTTTGTCGGCGGACGCTTCCGAGAGCTCGATGAGCATCGGGATCGCTTCACGCTGGCGGCCGAGGGCGCGCAGCGTGATCGAGAGCTGATAGCGCGCTTCCGACGAGTGGGCGGCGTCGCTCTTGTAGTTGAGCGAGTCGCGGAACGCTTGCTCGGCTTCGTGCCAGCGCGCCGTCCTGACGTAGTCGAGCCCGGTTTGATACGCGACGACGGAGAGCTCGTTCTTCGCGCGCTCGAGCGCGGCGTCGAACACGAGGCGCTCGGTGCGCGAGAGCTCCATATGCGACACTTCGTCGTACTGGTCGATGATCTCGCGCCGCTTGTTCTGCGCGATGAGCGAGTAGTAGTCGGCGGCCCGGCGCTCGGCGCGGGTGCGCGCTTCATCGCGGGTCTCGGTGATCTTCAATTCCTTGTCGAGCTTGTCGGCGAGGTCGCGGGTGTCCTTGGTCTGCGCGCGAACCGAATCGACGCGTGCGTCGAAGAGCAATTTGCCGGCGATGAGCGAGAGCGCGACGAACACGGCGTACGCGGTCGCGCTGTTCCACGCGAGGCGCCGCTCGTAGCCCTGAAAGCGCTTGGAGATGCTCTTGACGTCGGCGGCGAGCGCGTTGACGAGGTTGTTCGTCTTGATCGTGAGCGAACGGCTCTCGACGATCTCGCGCTTGATCTCTTGCAGCTCGCTTTCGAACTCGTCCATCGGTCTCGGCTTACAGCGTTGCAGACGGCTCGCACGCCGGGAAGAGGCTCGGGCCTCGCGACCCGACGGGGAAATCGAGAGAACCGCGGGTTTTGCTGGCGAGCGAACATCCGAGACTTGAACGCCCGGCGGCTCGCGAGTAGGGAAGGCGTGCCGAAATGGACACCAGCGACATCAGGAAGGGTCTGAAGTTCATGTACGAGGGGCAGCCCTACGTCGTCGTGGACTTTCAGTTCGTCAAACCCGGCAAGGGTCAGGCCTTCACGCGCACGCGCATGAAGAACATGCTGAACGGCAACGTCCTCGAGAAGAATCTCCGGTCGGGGGAGAGGATGGAAGCGGCGGACGTCGAGGAACGGTCGCTCCAGTACATCTATCCCGAAGGCGAAATGTACGTGTTCATGAACCCGATCTCGGGCGATCAAGTGTCGGTCCCCAAGGAAGCCGTCGGTGAAGGCGCGCAGTTCCTGAAGGACGGCATCGAGTGCCAGATCGTGATTTATCAGGGGAATCCGGTCAGCGTGAGCTTGCCGCCGAGCGTCATCGTCCAAGTCGTCGAGACCGAGCCCGGCGCTCGCGGCGACACCGCGACGAACGTGACGAAGGCCGCGAAGGTCTCGACCGGCGCGACCGTCGGCGTACCGCTCTTCATCACCGAGGGCGAATGGATCAAGGTCGACACGCGCGAGGGCAAGTACCTCGAACGCGTCAAGGCGCCGAGCTGACCTAGCGCGCGTGCGTCGGGTGGGCGGGCTTTTCTTCGGCGCCGGGTTCTAGCCAGACGGCGTGGTTCGCACGCACGCAGGCGACTCGGGCGGCGCCGTTCGTGACGACGCAATCCGACAAGGTCGCGGCGTCGGCGGCGGTCCAGATCTCGCTTTTGCCGGCGTTCATCACCAGAACGCCGAGCCGCGACGGAAAGACGAGCGCGCGTCCGTCGAGGGATCGAGGCGAGCCCTCGGGAGCCGGTTTCGAGAGCGCTCCGAGATCGGGCGCGCCAAACAAGGCGCCGCCAATGAGCCCTGCTCGTTGATTCGTCGTCCATTCGAGGGGCGTGAGCTCGACCGCAGGCGGCGAACTCCCGTGACACGGACCGGGCCGGGGCGCGAGAAGCGTCGTCGGAACGGACGGAAGCGGCGTTCCGCTGGGGTCCGATTCGACCAACACCACCTCCGAGCGATCGCAGGGAAACCCCGCGCCGGTCCAGTGCGGTTCGGTGGCACCGCCTACCGTGAGCGACCACGCTGCGACGTCGTTCGCGGCTTCTTCGGTGTCGTCCGGCAAGCGCGCACGCACGAGGTGATCGGCGGTCTGCACGAGGAGCGAGCCGTCGTCCGCGAACGTGAGCGGGCTGAACCGCGGCAAGCCCGCCTTGGCCCGCGGTAGCGCCGCGATCGCGTGAACCGTGACGGATCGCTTCGGCGCCGCCAAAAAGAGCGCCTTTTCGAGCGCCTTGCGATCTTTTTCCGGCAAAGGGCCGCCGTAAAAGCCGTCGCGCGCGAGCGCGGCGGCCGCGCCGAGCACGTCGCGGCGTGAGAGCGCGGCGTGGACTTCCGCCGCCGTGAGCGCGGCGAGCTCCGGACCGATTCCGTCGCAAGGCAGCGGCGCACCGTCGGCATCGAAGATCCGTGGCGTCGCGCCTTCCGCGCACACCGTCGCGTACAAGCGTCGCGCATCGGCGACGCGCAGGGGCACCTCCTTACTGGTGCTCTTGCCGCGCGCGCGCACGGCCTCGAGCGACGCCAGGGTGTCGAACGAGCGTTTCGGTTCGGTTGGATCGCGTGATGGCCCCGCTGCTCGGTCGAGCCACACCAGATCTGCGGAAGCGCCGGGATCGTCGGGGCTCGATTTCAGAGTAATGGTGGCGCCTACGTCGTCGCGGCCGTCGGCGTCACGATCGGTGGAGTCGATGACGACGGCGAACGACTCGGACGGCGCGGCGTCCGCGACGCGCAGCGCCAGCAACGTCGGTCGATCGTTCGCCGGCTCGACGACGACCACTCCGCGCACGGGCGAACGCGGAACGAGGTGCGCGTCGCATTGCGCCGCGACGTCGAGGGTCACCGTGTGCGGGCCGGTCGCCGTGAGGGACACCGTTTGGTGACAGGTCGGTCCCGACGGAACGAACGGCGGCGACGTCGCGACGACTCTGCCGGCCGGGCTCTTCCCGCCGAAGAACTCGAGCTCTCCCGACGTTTGCGCATCGGGGGGATCGCCGCGGAGACGCGTCCACGCGATGGCGTCCTTCTCACCATCTCCGTCGAAATCGCCGGAGAGCGCTCGATCGATGACGCGCTCCGGATCGACCGAGAGCGCGACGCCGTCGATCGTGAAGGTGCTTGCACCGAGCGGCGCCATGACCGCTTCGCGCAGAGGCGGCTCGGACGACGCGGTTCCCGAAGGAGACGGCGGCACGGACGACCCAGCGCCCGACGCGCTTCCGGTGATCCGGAAGGGCGTGTAAGGACGATCTTCGCCGCACTTACAGCCGGGCAGCGAACTCGACAGAACGACGAAGGCGAGCGGAAGCAATCCTGTCGAACGTCGCATGTCCGAAATCAGCGGCCGTGAAACGTCGGGGCTCGCTTTTCGAGGAACGCCTTGATCCCCTCGCTCCGGTCGTCGGAGCCGAACAAGCCGGCGAATGCCTGGGCCTCGAGCTCGCACCCCGTCGTGAGGTCCGTCTCGGTGCCGCGCAGAAGGACGCGTTTACTCGCCGCGATCGCGAGTGGCGCTTTGCTCGCGATTTTCGTCGCGACCGCGAGGGCGCGATCGCGCAGCTCCGCGGGCGGCACGACGGCGTTCACGAGCCCCTTCGCGAGCGCGTCCTGGGCGAGCAACGGCTCACCCGTATAAATGAGCTCGCGAGCGACGCCCGCGCCGACGCGCCGGGCGAGGCGTTGCGTTCCGCCGAACCCGGGCATGAGGCCGAGACTCACCTCCGGCTGGCCGAACCGCGCCTTTTCGGAGGCATAAATGAAGTCACAGGCCAGCGCGAGCTCGCATCCGCCGCCGAGCGCCACGCCGTTGACCGCCGCGATGAACGGACACGGGGCTTGCTCGATGAGCGAACACACGAGGTGGCCGAGATCGGCGAATGCCTTCGCTTCGGCGACGCTCATCGCCGCCATTTCGGCGATGTCGGCGCCGGCGACGAAGGCGACGTCGCCCGCGCCGGTCACGATCCCCGCGCGAGGTCCGCCGGGTCGCGATAATTCGCGAACGGCTTGGGCGAGCTCGGTCAAGACCGCTCGGTTGAGCGCGTTTCGTTTGTCGGGCCGATTGATGACGAGTTCGAAAATTCCGTCACGTTCGGCGACGAGAAGGTTCGTATAGTCTGCCATCTCTCGCATGCTTCCTTGCGCGTCCGGCCGCCAGCCTCACACGCGGAGCTCGGCGCGTCGAGACGTCGGACGGTTTTGGCCGGTGTGGGTGGTCTTTTTGTCGCTGGCTGCCTGCGTCTCTCGCGCGACCCCAGTAGAGGAGGCGGCCTTGCTCGCGGACAAGGGGCAGGAGCGGGCGGCGATCACGCTGCTCGAGCGCGCCGTCCAGAAACATCCAGATGCCATCGCCGAACGGCAACTCCTGGTCCGGCTCGAAGCCACCGTCGGCGATCTCGGGGCCGCCGAGCGTGCGGCGGCCGAACTTCGCGCCCGACTTCCGCCCGACAGTCCGATCCCGTGGCTCGAGCTCGGGCATGCCCTCGAGCTCGCTCATCGCTACGACGAGGCTCTGGGCTATTACGACCAGGCCGCGAGCATCGCGCCGCACGATCCGAGCGGCCCGAAGACCGGCGGGCTTCGGGCGGCACGCTGGGGAGAAGCAGAGCTCGCGGAGCCCCGGCTCGAAGAGGCGCTCCGCCGCGATCCGCGTGACGCCACGGTTTGGCACGCGCTCGGCCTGGTCCGCACTCATTTGGGGGACCCGAAAGGCGCGCGCGTCGCGTACGAGAGCGGGCTCGTCGCCGATCCGAACGCCCTCGAAAATCGGCTCGGGCTCGCGTCGCTCGCGCTCGACGACGGCGACGCCGCGAAAGCGCTGGTCTCGTACGACGCGGTTCTTCGCGCGCGGCCCGGGTTCGCCGACGGATATCTCGGCAGATCATGGGCGCTCATCTTGCTTGGCCGGTTCGCCGAAGCCCGACTTGCGCTCGCCGAAGCGCGACGACGCGGCGGCGACGCGCGTTCGATCGCCCGTCAAGAGCGACTGGTCGACGATCTCGGCGCGCGCGCGCCGAGAAGCGCCGGAACCGAAAGCCCCCCAAAGAAACCGAAATGAGAAGGGAAATGCGGAGTCTGAAGGCTTGTCTTGGCTGGGCCCGCGGCGTAACCTCGGGCGCTCGTTTTCCGCGCTGCCCATAGGGGGCGTGCGACAGGTAGGAGAATGGATTCGCAGAAGATCCGCACGGCACTGGGAGAGCTGCAGGAAGATCCGGACCGCAAGGAGGCGTGGCAAGCACTCAACGAGGCCGTGCGGCAAAAGGGCGGAGACCTCGCCCCCGGGGAAGTACTGCGTTTGTTGTCGCGCGCGCGAAAAGCGCACGAGGCGCGCGGCGAATCCGAAGCGGTCGCCGGGCTGCTCGCCGTCGAGACGTTCGTTGCCGAAGGAACTCCGGAGGAGGCAGCGCTCGTCGCCGAGCACCTTCGCGTTCTTCGCGACGATTTGTTCGACGAAGAGGGCGTCCTCATCGCGAACCTGCGTCTCCTCGAGATCACTCCCGACGAACCCAGCGCGACGTCGCGGGTCACCGAGAACGAAGAGAAGCGCGGACGGTGGCGCGAGCTCGCACAGACGTACCTCGACGAGGCCAGCTCGGCCCCCGACGACGTCTACAAGAGCTCGATGCTCATGCGTGCCGCGGAGATGGAACTGCGGTTTTCGGGCAGCGATGCGAACCCCGATCGGGTCACGGAGCGGCTCGAAGAATCACTCAAGCTCGATCCGGCGAATGACCGGGCCGCGCGGATGCTCGAACGCATGTACCGGCGCGGCGAGCGCTGGAGGGACGTCGCGGGCGTCCTCGAGCGCGCGGTGTCGAAAATCACCGACGCAGCCGTTCGCGGCGCGTCTCGGATGCGTCTCGCGCGCGTCCTTCACTACCGGCTCAAAGATGGCGACCTCGCCGAGAAAGTGTATCGAGAGCTCTTGAAGGAGCAGCCATCGAACTCCGAAGCGATCTCGTTTCTCGTCGATCACTACTCGAAGGTCGAAGACTGGGACGGCCTCGTCGCGCTCTACGAGCAGAAGCTCCCGGAGTCCGAGCAATCGAGGCCGGACCGCGTTGGCGACATGCTGCAGATCGGCATGCTCCACTTTCGCAAGCGGAAGAATTTGCAGGACGCCGAGCCGTGGTTCGAGCGCATCCGCAAGATCGATCCGACGAACAACGGCATGCTCTCGTTCTTCCGGGAGTACTGCATCAAGGTGGGCGACCCCGGCCGCCTCCTCGGCATTTTGCAGGGCGCGCAGCGCGTGTTTCCCGAAGGCCGAGACAAGCTCCAGATCACACAAGAGATCGCGGTGCTCGCCGACGATCAGCGCGACGCGCAGAAGGCGATCGAGCAGTACAAGAGCCTCCTCCGTCACAACCCGGACGACGCAGAAGCGCGTGAACGGCTGAAGGATCTTTATCGACGCACGCAGGGGTACAACGCGCTCGTCGAGTTACTTCGCCAACAGCTCGAGCGAACCGACGCGAAGAACGCCGAGAAGCGCCTGGAGATTCTCCGGGAAGTCGCCGGCCTCTACCGAAACGCGATCCGGAGCGATACCGCGCTCGTCTCGGTTCTCAATCAGATCCTTCAAATCAAAGAAGACGACATCGACGGCGTTCGCGAGCTCATCGAGCTTTACGACAAGCTCGGTCGCGCCCGAGATCTGCTCGCGAGTCAGCAAAAGCTCGCCGAGCTCGTTTCCGATCCCGAAGAGAAGGCCGAGCTCTATCGCCAGATCGCGCGCCGCTGGCTCGAGCAATTCTCGAACGTGCAGAACGCGACCGCCGCGTTCGAGGCGCTGCTCAAGATCCGACCCGGCGACCCCGAGGCGTACAAGAACCTCTCCGAGCTCTACAAGAAGCGGCGCGCGTGGCCGCAGCTGTTCGAGCTGTATGCCGCCGAGTTGTCCGCGGTGAAGGGTCCGGAGCGCATGGCGCTCATGACCGAGATGGCGCAGCTCGCCGCCGAGCGGCTCAATCGCGGCGACGACGCGGCCCGCCTTTATCGCGAAATTCTGTCGGAAGATCCGTCGAACATGCAAGTGCTCGACGCGCTCGAGCGGCACGCCGAGCGCGCGAAGGATTGGCCGACGCTCGCCGACGCGCTCGAGCGACGCGTTGCGGCCGCGAGCGACGACGCCTCGCGCCTCGCCGTGCTGCAGAAGCTCGGCACGGTCTACGCCGAACACATCTCGGACCATCAAGGAGCGGTGCGCGCGTGGCGCCGCGTGATCGAGCTTCAACCGGGGCATCAGCGGGCGCTCCGCGTCCTGCGCGACTCATTTTTGCTCGCCGGCGACTACGACGGCCTCGAAGAGCTCTACGCTTCCCAAAAAGACTGGGAAGGCCTCGTCGAGGTGCTCAGCAACACGGCGGATCGCGCGAAAGAATCCGCGCCGAAGATCGATCTGTCGTATCGGGCCGCGCGGATTTTCCAGGAGAAACTGAAGCAGCCCGAACGCGCGTTTCGGTCCTACGAGCGGATCTTGGCGAGCGATCCGAACGACACGCGCGCCGCGCGCGCCTTGATCCCGCTCTACGAAGCGGACGAAAAATGGTCGCGACTTCCGGCGCTGTACGAGCTCCTCGTCGAGAACGCGGCGAACGCCGCCGAGAAGCTCGAGAACCTGAGCCGGCTCGTCGTGGTCGCGGGCGAACGCCTTTCGGATCGCAACGCGGCGGCGGTTTACGCACGCCGCGCGTACGAAGCCGCGCCCGACGACGCGGCGACGCTCGCGCTCTTCGAAGAGCAGACTCGCGCCGCGGGCTCGTGGGCGGCGTTCGTTCAAGCGCTCGAAGAGCGTGCGAAGAAGGTCAAAAAGAAGAAGCGGCGCCCGCTCGAGTTGAAGCTCGCCGAGGTGTACACGCGCGCGCTCGGACGAACCGACGACGCGGTCGAGCTGTACAAGCGGCTCCTCGAAGCCGACCCCGCCGACGAAGAAGCGGGCGTGGCGCTCGAAACCATTTTGCGTCGCGAAGGGCGGCGCGACGATTTGCGCTGGCTCCTCGAGCTTCGCGTCGACAACGCGCCGAAGGGCGATGCCGGCGTCGCCATCTTGCGCGAATGGGCCGCGCTCGAAGAAGAAGCGTTCCAAGAGCCGGGGCGCGCGACCGAGCTGTACGCGCGAGTGCTCGCCCAGTCGCCGGGCGACGCGACGGCCCTCCGCGAGCTACCCCGCCTTCTCCTCACTGCCGGGGACGCGGCCGGCGCCGCGAAGGTGCTCGAAACGCATCGCGATCGCGTGGCGGACGGCGAGCGTGTTCGTGTCGAGACGGAGCTCGCCGAGCTCTACGTCGAGCGCCTGGGCCGTCCAGCGGACGCGCTCGCCGCCATTCGCACGATCCTTTCGCTGTCGCCGCACGACGCGCGCGCGATCTCCGGGCTCGGGCGCTTGCTCGCACATCCCGAAACGAAAGAGCGAGCCGCCGAGATGCTCGCGAGCGAATACGCCGCGACCGGCGATTCTCGACGCGAAGCGGAAGCTTTGTCCGCGATGCTGACGGCGCAGACCGTGCCCGCGGAACGTCGCGCGCTCTATTTGAAGCTCGCCGACGTGCACGAGCGGAAGCTCGAGTCGTTCAACACCGCGCTCGACGTGATGCTCCGTGCCACGCGCGAGTTTCCGTCGGACCTCGAGCTGTGGCAGCGCGCAGAGGGGCTCGCGGTGCTCGCGAATCGGCCCACCGATCTCGCCGAGGCGTATCGCGAAGCACTCCGGGCGGGCGTCGCGAGCGACATCGAAGTCGAGCTGTCGGAGCAGGCCGCGAAGCTCCATGAAGAGCGGCTCGGCGATCCGGTCGGCGCCGCGCCGTACCTCGAGCGCGTCCTCGCCCGCGATCCGGGCAACGAGCGCGCTTTCACGCGGCTCAAGCAGATCCTGACCGGCGCCGAGCGCTGGGCAGAGCTCGAAGCGCTTTACGATCGCGCGGCGCGCGCCACGAGCGACCCGGCACTCAAGACCGAGATGCTCGCGGAGGTAGCCCTCGTCTGTGAGGAGATCATCGAAGAGCCGGCGAAGGCCACGCGCTACTACGAGCGGATCCTCGAAGTGGACCCGACGTACGAAGGCGCGCTCGTCGCGCTCGACCGTCTCTACGAACAGCAAGGGAAGAATCGCGAGCTCGCGGCGCTTCTCGAACGGCGGCTCGGGTCGTCGGTCGGTGACGCCGCGCTCGACATGAAGCTGCGCCTCGGGCGCATTCAACTCGACATTCTTCACGAGCCCGCGAAGGCCGTCGAACACGTCGAAGACGTGCTCAGCGAACGCGCGAACGACTACGAGGCGCGACAGCTCGCCGAACGCCTCCTCGAGATCGGCGATCATCGGATCCGCGCCGCGAAGATGCTCGAAGCCGTCTACGAGGCGCGCGACGAGGTGCGAGATCTCGTCCGAGTGCTCGAGATCCGCCTGAAAGCACTCGACGAAGCCGCGTCCGCCGACGGCCTCGTCGACGACGAGCGGAAGGAACTACTCCGTCGCGTGGCGACGCTCCGCGACGAACGCCTCCGCGACGACGCCGGCGCGCTCGAAGCGCTCGCGCGATACGTCCCGCTCGAACCCCTCGACGTCGAAGCGCGCAACCGCTTGCTCGAAATTGGCCGCCGAGTCGGCGTCCAGGCTCGCGTCGCGAGCGTTCTCGAGAAGGCGAGCGAGCGCGCGGACACACCCGGCATGCGTGGCGAGATCCTCATGGAGGTCGCGCGCATCTACGAAGACCAGCTGAACAACGCCGAGAAGGCGGAAGCGACGTACCGGAAGGTCCTCGATCTCGACCCGGACGATGCCGAGCTGGCGTTGCCCGCGGCGCGCGCCCTCGAGCGTCTTTACGTGACCGCGAACGAGCACGAGAAGCTTCGCGAGACGCTGCGCACCCAGATCCGGCTCGAGAAGAGCACCGAGGTCCGTCAAGAGCTCGAGGGCCGTCTCGGCTCGCTCTGCGAGACGGTCTTGAACGATCCCGACGGCGCGATCGCCGCGTGGAAGTCGCGGCTCGACGAGAATCCGGGAGATGCCGCGGCGCTCGCGGCGCTCGATCGCCTCTACGAACGCACCGAGCGCTGGCGCGATCTGGTGCAGATCCTCGAGAGTCGGCGCGACCGCGCCGAGCCCGCGTCGGGACGCCGCGATTTCATGCGTCGCTCCGCGGAGATCCTCTCGAACAAGCTCGCCGCCGCGTCGGAGGCCATC
>DATBBD010000364.1:0-1811 GCA_036271175.1 Polyangiaceae bacterium
AGGTGCATGCGCGACAGCGCGTCGCCGCCTTCGGGATCGTCTCCAAGCAGAACGGGCACGCCTTCGTCGTGGGCTGAGCCGGCTTCTGCCGCGCGTGAAGGAGCTTGCTGACGACGACGAAGAGAACGAGCGCGATGATCCCGAAGTCGAGGACCGCACCGAGGAGATCGCCCCAGCGCAGCATCACGTCGTTCTTCGGATCCGCCGCGTGACGAAGGATGACGCCGCTCGTGCGCCAGTCGCCGCTCGGCAAGACGAGCGTGACGATGGGCATGACGAAGTCGGCGACGAGCGCGCTGATGATCTTTCCGAACGCCCCGCCGATGACCACCGCGACCGCGAGATCGACGACGTTCCCCTTCAAGGCGAACCCTTTGAATTGGGCCCAAAACGATTGGGTCTCCGCCTCCGCCTTTCGAAACAGCGGAGGTCGACGCGCGGCGGTGCTCATCCCCAACCAAGAAGCAAACCGCGATCCCGCTCGCGGCTCAGCTCACTCCGGATCGAGCGCAACGCGCAGCGCGGTCGTCGCGGGCGTGACGATGCCGCCGCGATTTCCGATTTCGAGCGAGCCGTAGCGGGCCGCGAAGGCGGGAGGGAGCGAGCGCGCACCGGGAACGGCGAGCCACAAGCGGAGCAAATGGCGTTTGCGTTCGGGCTCGGGCCAATCGTCGAAGGCGGTTCGATCATGGAGCAGGTCGTGGTTGTGGACGAACTGCATGTCGCCGGGCGCGAGGCGCATGTTCAAGACGAGGCGCTCGTCGTTCGCGATCGCGTCGAAACGGTCGAGCGCGGCGACGTCCTCTTCCGTGAGCCTGCGCGCGTCCGCGAAGCGTTGCGCGCTGTCGAAATACTGGCGCTGGTAGAAGACCGTGAGCAGGCCGCCGAAGCGGCTGAAGACGGGAATGTCGAACCACCCGTTCATGCCCGCGGGCACCTCGCCGCGGCGATCGTAGGGCATCGGCTCGAGGAGGCGCGACAGGAGCTTCGGGTGCTCGCGCTGCATCACGTCGTGAATCGCGAGGGCGCTCACGAGCATCGAGTCGCCGCCGTCCTTGGCCTCGTTCAGGCAGAGTAGGCCGACGACGTCGCTCGAGTCGGTGTGAAACGTCTGCCGCTCATGCGTTTGGTAAATGCGCACGGCAGGATCGGCGCCGGGCAATCCGAGATCGAAGACGTGGCCGAGCACGTGGCCTTTGGCGTTCTGCGATCGCGGGTTGCCCAGATGCGCGCCGAAGCCGAGAAAAATCGCGGCGGCCTCCGCGCGGGAATACCGGCGAACGGGCAAACCACGAACGAGGAAGAACCCGCGACCGTGGAGGAGCTCGCTGCGGAGCGACGCGAGGCGAGGGGCGAGGGTCGGGAGCGCGAAGGTTTCGATCGTCGGCGGCGCCGGAAGCCCGGCTTCCACGTGCGTGGCGGCGGCGCGTTCGAGCTCGGCGACGTCCGCGTTCGAGAGCTCGACGATCCAATCGTCGCGCTTCGCGAGCTCCGACCCGATCCACATCACTTCGCGGGGGCGCACGTCGAGACGCCGGCGCCGACGATCGTTTCGCCGAGCGACGAGACCGCTTTCGTCTGGAGCGAGATCGGATCGAACGTCGTGACCGTCGAGCCGGAGCTGCCGGTGAAGATGTAGAAGAGGCCCCCGTAGAACGCGTATGCGAACGCGTCTTGCGACGTGCCGACGTTGACCGGGACCTGCGAGATGATTTGTGCGGTGTCGGGGTCGAGGTTCACGAGCTGGCCGCCGCCGCCGCCGTTCGGGAGGCAGAACGCGAAGAGACGTCCATCGCCCGTGCCGGTGAGCT
>DATBBD010000365.1:0-7553 GCA_036271175.1 Polyangiaceae bacterium
ATCGGTGACGCGACGACGAGCATCGTTTCGGGCTCCATCTCGGGCACGGGCGCCACGACGTACACGGCGTCGTCGGCGATGAACATCGCGTCCGCGTCGAAGTTCGTCTGGGGCGCTTACGTGGTCGAAATGTTCAAGACGGACTTGTCGAAGATCGACCTCGACGCGATGACGATGCGAAGCGCACGGGTTGACCTTCGCGTTCGTCGTTCCGACGCCCGCCGGCGGCATGCGCATGACGCCCGCCGAGTACGCGACGTTCCTGCAGCGGATCCTCGACGGAAGCCTCGCACTGCACGACCACCTCGGAGAGAACGCGGTGTGTACGTTGCCCCCGGGCGACGCGGGCGGCGATTGCAAAGCGAAGTTCAGTCCCGCGGCTCCGTACGCTTGGCACTACTCCTACGCGCATTGGGTCGAAGACGATGCGTCGATCGGCGACGATGGCGCGTTCAGCAGCCCCGGTCTCTACGGGTTTTACCCGTGGATCGACGCGAGCAAGACGTACTACGGCATCGTCGCGCGACAGAGCATGGCCGCGGACGCGTACATCGCGTCGGCGCAATGCGGCCGCCTCATTCGCAAGGCGTTCCTCACCAAAACCGAACAATAGAGCGCGTGCGCGTTCTCGCCGAGAGTCACTTCGGCACTACTTGCTCTCGGCTGGGGGCGGCACCGAGGCATCGATCGGCGGCGGCTCGGCGTCGGTGTCGCTCGCGCCTCCCGCGCCGCCCGATGGAAGCGGCGGCGCGCCGTAGGCGTCGATGAAACTGAAACCGCCCGCTTCTTCGACGCCGCCAGCGCCCATCGTGCCGCCCGATGGTGGCGGTGGCGCGCCGTAAGCGGCGTCGAAGTTGACGAAGCCTCCGGCGCCCGTCGTGCCGCCGGAGGGAAACGGCGGAAGGCCGTACGGCGGGGCCGTGTTGGGAAAGCCGCCGGTGTCGAAGCTTCCACCAAAGCCGCCCGCCGGAAGCCCGTACGGAACGACGACGTTGCCGCCCGAGTTGCCGAACCCTCCGGTGTCGCCGAACCCGCCGGCATTGCCGAACCCGCCGGCGCCCCCGGTGCCCGCTGCCGAGCCGTCGGGTTCGCCGAGCGACGTCCGGGCTCCGCACGCCGCGGCCCCGACGCTGGCGGCGGCGAAGGTGACGAGGGCGGCGCGACCGAGGCGTGCTTGCGGCGCAAACCGTCGCGGGGTGAGCGCGATTTTCGCCGCGACCGCGCCGCCGCAAAACGGGCACACGGCTTCGATCCGTCGGATATGCCGATGACATTCGGGGCAAGGGCAAAGCTCGTGCATCGGAAGTGAGCGTGCTCTCTCCGTTCGGGGCTCGCAAGCGACGGACCGAGGCCGCTCCTTCCAGCCGAAAAACGCGCTGGCGCGGCGCCTTCCGAGCGGCTAAAAACCGCTTCGCCATGATTGCCGAGACTCGCAACGTTCTCGCGGACCTCAAGCGGCGCGTCGATGCGCTAAGGGGGCATCTTTGACGTCCCTCAACTCGAACGCGACGTAAGCGAGCTCGACACGATCACGAGCGAAGCCGGGTTCTGGAGCGACCAGAACAAGGCGCAAGCGATTCTCCGGCAACGCGCGACCTTGGTCGAAAAGATCGAGCTCGCCTCGTCGTTGACGAAGGAAGTCGGCGAGGCATTCGACCTGTTCGAGCTCGCCGCGGAAGAGAACGACGAGGGGCTCCTCGCCGACATGGAGCGCCAGGCGAAGGCGCTCGAGGAACGCGTTCGCAAAGCGGAGCTCGCGCGCATGCTGTCGGGTCCTGCGGATCACGCGCCGGCGATCGTGAGCATCCACCCCGGGACGGGCGGCACCGACGCCAAGGACTGGGCGGAGATGCTCCTTCGCATGTACCTCCGGTTTTGCGAGCGCAAGGGCTACAGAACGGAAGTCATCGATTACCAGCCGGGCGACGAAGCGGGCATCGACAGCGTCTCGTTCACCGTGAGCGGACCGTACGCGTTCGGGTACCTCCGCGCCGAGGTCGGCGTTCATCGGTTGGTGCGGATCAGCCCCTTCGATTCGAACGCACGGCGGCAGACGTCGTTCGCCGCCGTCGAAGTGACGCCGGACATCGAGGACGAAATCGACATCGAAGTAAAAGACGAAGAGCTCGAAGTGACGACCATGCGCGCCGGCGGCAAAGGCGGCCAGAACGTCAACAAGGTCGAAACGGCGGTGCGCATGAAGCATTTGCCGACCGGCATTCAGATCGTGTGCCGTGCCGAGCGAAGCCAGCACCAGAACCGGCGCATGGCCTTGAAGATGCTCAAGGCGAAGCTTTACGAAATCGAGCTCGCGAAGCGGGAAGAAGATCGCGCGCGCTACGAGGCGGCGAAGGGCGACATCGCCTGGGGGAATCAAATCCGGAGCTACGTGCTTCAACCGTATCAGCTCGTGAAAGATCTGCGCACTCAGTACGAGACCGCGGACGTCGACGGCGTTCTCGACGGCGATCTCGAGCCGTTCATCGAGGCTTACTTGATGCAACACGCCCGCAAGGCGGAGGCCGCCTCGTGACGAGGCCCGAAGTAGACGCCTCGGTCGAACGAGGGTACCGAGTCGACCGATGAAACCCGAGGGCCGTCCAGAGGGAGCGCCTGCCACGGGGGGCGAAGAGGGATTGCTGGCGGCGCGTCGCGGCAAGGCCGAGGGCGTTCGGGCCCGCGGCGAGAACCCGTTCACCAACGTCGTCGAAGCCGCCGATCGGGCGCTCGTGCGCGAGCTTCGGGCCCGCGTTCGCGGCGCGCTCCTTCCCGGCGACGAACTTCGCTATCGGCCGGAGGGGGTCGAGGAGCTCGCCGGTAGCGCCGATTTCGTCGTGCTCGGCCGCCTGGTCGCGCGCCGCGGGTTCGGCAAGGTCGTGTTCATGGGACTTCGCGATCGCAGCGGCGAGATCCAGCTCTTCGCGAAGAAGGACGTGCTCGGCGACGGCTTCGCCGCGCTCGACGACGTCGACGTCGGAGACCACATCGAGGCGCGCGGGCGGCTCATGGTCACCAAAACCGGCGAGCTGAGCCTCGAGACGAAGGGGCTCCGGCTCGTCACCAAAGCGTTCCGGCCGTTGCCCGACAAGTGGCACGGTCTCACCGACGTCGAAGCACGCTATCGCCAGCGTTACGTCGATTTCGTCGCGAGCCCGGAGGCCGCGCTGGTCATTCGCGCGCGCGCGCTGGTCGTACAAGGCCTCCGCGAATTTCTGGACGGCCGCGATTTCGTCGAGGTCGAAACGCCGACGTTGCACGCCATCGTGGGCGGCGCTGCGGCGCGTCCGTTCACGACGCATCATCACACCCTCGACCTCGAGCTCTTTCTCCGGATCGCGCCGGAGCTCTATCTGAAGCGGCTCTTGGTCGGCGGGTTCGAGCGCGTGTACGAGATCGGCCGCTCGTACCGGAACGAAGGCATCAGTACTCGGCACAATCCCGAGTTCACGATGCTCGAGTTCTACGAGGCTTACGCGACGTACGAGACCCTGATGCCGCTCGCCGAAGCCCTGTTTCGACACGTCGATGGGCACGTCGAAGAGCACCTCGCTCACCTGGGCGGCGCCGATTTTTACGCGCGGGTAAAAAGCGAGCGAAAATTCACGCTCGCCGAACCGTTCGCACGCGTCTCGATGCGAAAGGCACTCGATGGCGCGCTGGCCCACGCGCGGCTTCCGGCTTCTCTGGCCGATCGCTTGGACGAGCTTCCGGCGGCGGACGGCTTCGTCGCCGAGCTCCGCGGCGCGTCCGAGCGCGCGAAGAGAATCGACTGGTCGAACCTGCGCCGCGCGCTGTCGAAGTGCGACCTCGCCGGAGACCGCACGTTCGTCGCGTACGAGTACCTTGCCGAGCCCTTTCTCGCCGACGACTACCGTTCGGCGGACGGAACGAAGAGCATCCCGGTGTTCATCACCGATTACCCCGCCGAGACGTCCCCGCTCGCGCGCCGCAAAGACGGCGAACCCGGCCTCGTCGACAGGTTCGAGCTCTTCGTCGAGGGCCGCGAGCTCTGCAACGCCTTCAGCGAGCTGAACGATCCGGAAGACCAGGCCGCCCGTTTTCGCGACCAGGTCGACCGCAAAGCGCGCGGCGACGACGAGGCGATGGACTACGACGCCGACTACGTGCGGGCGCTCGAGTACGGCATGCCGCCCGCGGCCGGGTTCGGCCTCGGCGTCGATCGGCTCGCGATGGCGCTCCTCGGCCAAGCGTCCATTCGCGACGTCATCGCGTTCCCGCTTCTCCGCCCCGGCGCGGACGAGGGCTAGTCGCGAGATGCCCGTAGACGACGTTCCTCGGGTCGACCACGGTTCGCACGTCGCCATCCGAGTGTGGGACGCGCTCGGCGTCTACGGACATCTGGCGGTCTTCGGCGCGGCGGCCGCGCTGTTGATCTGGGTCGTCATCCTCGGGCTCAGGCGGCTCGGGCGCGCGGCGCGCCGCAGTCTGCTCATCGGGTTCACCGGGATCTGTCTGCTCGGCACCGTCGCCCTCGGAGCGTGGTCGGCGCGACTGCCGGAACCCGGCGGCACGTACTTCGTGCTCTGGCACCAGATCGTGCGCGTCGGCGCCGCGCTTTCCGCGGCGGGGTTCGTCGTCGGTTTCGTCGCGCTGGCGCTTCCAGCGATCCTCGATCGGCTCGAGAATTGGCGCTTCGTTTCGTTCATCGCCGTGCGCCACGTGCGGTCGCAAAAGAGCGGCTTTCTGACGATCATCTCGATTCTGTCGATCCTCGGGGTCGCCCTGAGCTCGCTCGCGTTGTGCGCGGTGATCTCGATCATGGGGGGGTTTGGTGCGGATTTGAAGCGCAAGATCCTCGGGAACAACGCGCACATCCGCATCGACACCGAACAGGTCGGCGGCTTCGACAACTGGGACGTCGCGCTCCGCGATGTCCGCTTGACCAAGGGCGTTCATGCGGCCACTCCGGTTGCCGGAGGCGAGGCCATGGCGTCGAGCATGTCGAACACCGCGGGCGTGCTCATCCGCGGCGTGGACCCGACGTCGATCGGAACCGTCATCGACCTCCAGAAGAACATCGAGGTGGGTCGCTTCGAATACCTGACGGACACCGACAAGCTCGCCGATCTCCCGCCCGACGAGCCGATCGGCGTCGGCCCCGGCGGCGAACGGTACCTGAAGGGTCCCCGGCTCAAGCCCTGGATCAGCAAAGACCTCGACCCAGGCATCGAGGAAGCGGTGCGGCCGCCCGACGTGTTTCCGGGGGTGATCATCGGCCGCGAGCTTGCCAAGACGCTGCACGTCTACGTCGGGGACGAAGTTCGACTGGTCGCCGCGCTCGGCGACCTGGGCCCGATGGGTGTCATGCCGAGAACGAGACGGTTTCGTGTAGCGGCGATCTTCTACAGCGGCATGTACGAGTACGACTCGAGCCAGGCCTACATGCTGTTCGACGCCGCCGAGGATTTTCTCGACCTCGGAGGTCACGCGACGTCGATCGACGTGAAGGTCGACGACGCGGAGGCCGTGGATAAGGTGCGCCCGCGCGTCGTCGCGGCCCTCGGGCGGCCGGATCTGCGGGTGCGCGACTGGAAGGAGATGAACAAGAACCTGTTTTCGGCGCTCGCGCTCGAGAAAATCGCGACGTTCGTGATCCTCTCGCTCGCCATCGCCGTCGCGAGTTTTTGCATCATTTGCACGCTCCTCCTGATGGTGACCGAGAAGAGCAAAGAGATCGCCATTCTCAAGGCCGTCGGCGCGAGCGACGGGTCCATTTTGCGGATTTTCGTCTTCGAGGGCCTGGTCATCGGGGCGATCGGCACGGTTTTCGGCGTGCTCACCGGGTTCGTCCTTTGTTACGCCCTGGAAAAGTTCGGCGTCAGGCTCGATCCGGAGGTTTACTACATCGACCGATTGCCCATCGAAGTGAACCTCGCCGAGTACGTTTTGGTGGGGGCCGCGGCTCTCTTCATCACGGTCGTCGCGACCATCTACCCTGCCGTCGCGGCGAGCCGCTTGCGTCCGGTCGAGGGGATCCGTTACGAGTAAACCGTGACTGAAGCCCTGGTCATCATCGAAGACTTGAGGAAGTCGTTCCAGCACATGGGACGGACTCTCGATGTCCTGCGCGGCATCGACCTCAACATCTACGAGCGCGAGATCATCAGCATCGTCGGCCCGTCGGGCGCCGGCAAGAGCACCTTGCTCCATTGCATCGGCACCCTCGACCTACCGACGTCCGGCAAGATCCGGCTCGGCAAAGAGGAGCTCACGATGATGGGCTCGGCGCGGCTCGCCGCAATCCGCAATCGGACGCTCGGGTTCGTGTTTCAGTTTCACCATCTCCTCCCGGAGTTCGACGCGCTCGAGAACGTCATGATGCCCGGGCTCATCCTGGGAAAGAAGAAGCGGGACGTGCAGCGTCGCGCCTTCGCGCTGCTCGAGGAGGTCGGGCTCGGTCATCGTGGGACGCACCGGCCCGGCGAGCTCTCCGGCGGCGAACAGCAGCGCGTCGCCATCGCGCGGGCGCTGCTCCTCGATCCGAAGCTCGTGCTCGCGGACGAACCGACCGGCAACCTGGACAGCGCGACCAGCGACGCGATTCACGACCTGTTCTTCCAGATCAACAAGGACCACGGCACGACCATCGTCGTGGTCACTCACAACACGACCTTCGCGGAGCGGATGCCCCGCGTCGTGCACATGCGCGACGGCAAGGTGGTCCGCGACGAGCGCGGCACCCTCGCGCCGGAAATTGCGCCGAAGGGCGTCCCCCTCGAAGGCGCCGAAGGGAGCCTGTCGTGATTCCGTCCGTCGCCGATCGCCTGATCGGAGCGTATCCGGTCCTTCCCACGCCGTTTCATCACGACCAGAGCCTCGACCTCGACGGGCTCGGCGTGCTCATCGATCGCGTCCTCGCACGCGACGTCCGTGGCTTGATGCTGCTCGGTAGCCAGGGCGAGGTGACGTACCTCACCGAAGAAGAGCGCTACCGCATCCTCGAGTTCGCGCTGAAGCGAGTCGGCGGGCGGGCACTGGTGCTCGCCGGGCTCGCGCAGTTCGGTACGGCCGCCGCGGTCGAACAAGGGAAGCGCTATCGCGACCTCGGCGCCGACGCGCTCGCCGTCGCGTTCCCGCAACACTACGAGACGCCGCTTCCCCTCGTCATCGCCCACTACACGTCAGTCGTTCGCGACGTCGGACTGCCGACGCTCTACTACCACTTCCCCGAGCCCACGCATTTGCGCCTGGAGCCGGAGCAGGTCGGTACCTTGTTCAACGAAGTGGCGTTGGTCGGTATCCAGAACGGCTCGCTCGACACCGACGAGGTGCTCGCGCAGATCCGCGAAGTGGGGCGTCCGGTCGCGGTCTTTTCGGGCTCGAGCTTCGACTGCCTCGCGTGCCTCGACGGCGGGGCCGCGGGTTCCATCTGTCCGTCGGTGTGCCTGATGCCGCAATCGTCGGTGCGCCTGGTCGACGCGCACCGCACCTCCAACACCGTGGAGGCCGAAGCCCTCCAAAAGAAGCTCGCCGAAGCGGTTCCGATCCTGACGCCGGAAGTGGAAGAAGGGCAATACGTCCCCGCGCCCCAA